>NZ_JBEGIB010000006.1:0-199654 GCF_040676495.1 Bacillus sp. LBA3-1-1.1 | reverse complement strand
GACCTTGTCCCTGTGAGAGTAGGACGTCGCCAAGCAAAAACCTAAGTCGTTTCGACTTAGGTTTTTTTGTGTTTATTTTTATTTACCAAATGTCATAATCCATAAATTTAATAACGCCAAAGATGAAAAAAGAATGAAATAGAGGCTGTTTAAAATAATGGCAATGATTTTTTGTGCTCCTAATTTCCGAATGCTCCTAAAATAATACCTAAGATAGGAAGTATTATTTCTATTATAAGTATATATCTAAAATAATGAGAGTAGAAAAAATGGGATGATATAAATAAGTATTCAATAATTACAGCAATTATCGCGATAGAGAAACATAAATAGGATAATAGCACAGTTATTTTTTTCACGGTTATTCCTCCTTAGAAATTAAATGGTTATAATATAAGTTCTATTGATGTATAGAATACAAGAGTATATATACTTTGGTTGAAACATACTGAAGTCAATTAGACATGAAATAGATCTCTAGAAATATATATTCTAATTCCCTTTTCTTCTTGCATATAGTTGCAATTCTTCTTTTGAATATAACTAAAACACGAACGTTATCGATTGCTAATAAAAAAACATTCGATTATTTGTTGACATTGTTTATGAAATATTGTTAATATAGCCATAGAAACAATAATATATAAGACCTCATATAATCGCGGGGATATGGCCTGCAAGTCTCTACCTAACGACCGTTATTCGTTAGACTATGAGGGAAAGTCACTCGGTATTTTTCTATTCACAAGGGATACGTATGCCTGAGTAGAGCGCTTTCTCTCATAGTAAAAGAGAAACTGTTCTATTTCAGGCTTTTTTTATTTGAATCGGGGGGATTCTAATATGAAATCACTAGTTGGAGTCATAATGGGAAGCACGTCAGACTGGGAAACAATGAAATATGCTTGTGACATTTTAGATGAATTAAATATACCGTATGAGAAAAAAGTTGTATCCGCTCATCGGACTCCGGATTATATGTTTGAATATGCAGAGACAGCTCGTGAACGTGGATTAAAAGTTATTATTGCTGGAGCCGGTGGAGCAGCGCATTTACCAGGAATGGTTGCAGCGAAGACGAATCTTCCTGTAATCGGAGTTCCAGTTCAATCAAAAGCGTTAAACGGCTTAGATTCATTATTATCCATCGTCCAAATGCCAGGAGGGGTTCCAGTTGCAACTGTTGCAATTGGTAAGGCTGGTTCAACGAATGCTGGATTACTTGCTGCACAAATACTTGGATCATTTCATGATGATATACATGATGCATTAGAGCTGAGACGAGAGGCTATTGAAAAAGATGTGCGCGAAGGTAGTGAGCTAGTATGACGAGAATCATTTTACCTGGAAAAACAATCGGCATTATTGGAGGCGGCCAGCTAGGAAGAATGATGGCATTGGCAGCTAAGGAGATGGGATATAAAATTGCTGTTTTAGATCCTACAAAACATTCACCATGTGCACAAGTTGCTGATATTGAAATTGTTGCACCATATGACGATTTAAAAGCAATTCAGCATTTAGCGGAGATCAGTGATGTTGTCACATATGAATTTGAGAATATTGATTATAGATGTTTACAATGGCTTGAAAAACATGCTTACTTACCGCAAGGCAGTCAGTTGTTAAGTAAAACACAAAATCGTTTTACAGAAAAGAATGCGATTGAGAAAGCTAGGCTACCAGTAGCAACGTATAGATTAGTTCAAAATCAAGATCAGCTTACTGAAGCAATCACTGAGTTATCATATCCTTCCGTCTTAAAAACGACGACAGGCGGATATGATGGGAAAGGTCAAGTTGTTTTAAGAGGTGAGGCTGACGTTGATAAAGCGCGAGAGCTTGCGAATGCAGCAGAGTGTATTTTAGAGAAATGGGTGCCTTTTGAAAAAGAAGTATCAGTTATTGTGATTCGTAGTGTAAGTGGTGAAACGAAAGTATTTCCGGTAGCGGAAAATATTCATGTAAATAACATTTTGCATGAATCTATCGTTCCAGCCCGCATTACAGAAGAACTTTCTCAAAAAGCAATTGCTTACGCAAAGGTACTTGCGGATGAACTAGAACTTGTGGGAACACTAGCGGTAGAGATGTTTGCTACAGCTGACGGTGAGATTTACATTAATGAATTAGCACCAAGACCTCACAATTCAGGACACTATACACAGGATGCATGTGAAACGAGTCAATTTGGTCAACATATTCGAGCAATCTGTAATTTACCTCTTGGCGAAACAAATTTGTTAAAACCAGTTGTCATGGTAAACATTTTAGGCGAACATATAGAAGGGGTCCTAGGACAAGTGAATAGACTAACCGGGTGCTATTTACACTTGTATGGAAAAGAAGAAGCAAAAGCGCAGCGAAAAATGGGGCATGTTAATATTTTAAATGATAATATTGAAGTCGCTCTAGAAAAAGCGAAGAGTTTGCATATTTGGGACCATCAAGAACAACTGTTGGAGGGAAAAAGATGATTAATCGTTATACACGCCCTGAAATGGGTGCAATTTGGACGGAAGAAAACAAATTTAAGGCATGGTTAGAAGTTGAGATTTTAGCTTGTGAAGCATGGGCTGAGCTTGGCGACATTCCAAAAGAAGATGTTAAAAAAATTCGTGAGCATGCATCATTTGATATTGATCGTATTTATGAAATTGAAAAAGAGACACGTCATGACGTAGTTGCATTCACTCGCGCTGTATCAGAAACACCAGCATTAGGTGAGGAACGTAAATGGGTTCATTACGGTTTAACATCTACAGACGTAGTAGATACAGCGTTATCTTACATCTTAAAACAAGCGAATGAAATCATATTAAAAGACTTAGAAAACTTTGTAAGCATTTTAGCTAACAAAGCGAAAGAGCATAAATACACGATCATGATGGGAAGAACACACGGTGTTCATGCAGAACCAACAACATTTGGTTTAAAACTTGGTCTTTGGTATGAAGAAATGAAACGTAACGTAGAGCGTTTCAAACAAGCTGCTGATACAGTTCGCGTTGGTAAATTATCTGGTGCGGTTGGTACATACGCGAATATTGATCCATTCGTAGAAAAATTTGTTTGTGAAAACTTAGGATTAGAAGCAGCACCAATTTCTACACAAACATTGCAACGTGATCGCCATGCTCATTACATGTCAACACTTGCACTAATCGCAACATCTATTGAAAAGATGGCAGTTGAGATTCGTGGTTTACAAAAGAGTGAAACACGTGAAGTTGAAGAGGCTTTCGCAAAAGGCCAAAAAGGTTCTTCTGCAATGCCACATAAACGTAATCCAATTGGATCTGAAAATATGACTGGTTTAGCTCGTGTTATCCGCGGTTATATGATGACAGCTTACGAGAATGTTCCATTATGGCATGAGCGCGATATTTCTCACTCTTCAGCAGAACGCGTAATTTTACCAGATGCTACAATCGCGTTAAATTACATGTTAAATCGCTTTGGTAATATCGTTAAAAACTTAACTGTATACCCAGAGAATATGAAACGCAATATGACAAGAACATACGGCTTAATTTATTCTCAGCGCGTAATGCTTACATTAATCGACAAAGGTATGGTACGTGAAGAAGCTTATGATATCGTACAGCCTAAAGCGATGGAAGCTTGGGAAACACAAGTACAATTTAAAGAGCTTGTAGAAGCTGATGAGCGTATTACGAGCAAGTTATCACAAGAAGAAATTAATGAATGCTTCAACTATGAGCATCATATGCAACACGTTGATACAATCTTTGAACGCCTTGGGTTAAACGAAGCGTAAAATTTCATATGGCACAGAATAGAGTCATTCTGTGCCATTCTTTATAAAAACATTATTCACATTTTTCAAACTACAGGGGGCTTGCGAAATGCAAAAGCTAGAATTGCTGTATGAAGGTAAGGCAAAAAGAATTTATCGTACAGAATCAGCAGATATGGTTTGGGTAGAGTACAAAGATAGTGCGACTGCTTTCAATGGGGAGAAAAAAGAGACGATTACAGGAAAAGGTCGTTTGAACAATGAGATTACAACTTTATTGTTCAGAAAGTTACAAGAAGTAGGAATAAAAACACATTTTGTAGAGAAGTTATCTGAAACAGAGCAACTTGTTAAAAAAGTGAGTATTATTCCTCTAGAAGTTGTCACAAGAAATGTAATTGCAGGAAGTCTTTCAAAACGATTAGGAATGGAAGAGGGAACTGTACTTGCAGAACCAATCGTAGAATTTTACTTCAAAGATGATGATTTAGGAGATCCGCTTGTAACGGAAGATCATATTCGTGTATTAAACGTTGCATCACCAGAGCAAGTAAGCGTATTACGAGATATGGCTCTACAAATCAATCAAGTGTTGATTGATCATTTCGCAAGCTGTCGTGTAAGATTAGTAGATTTTAAATTAGAGTTTGGTGTAACAGATGAAGGAGAAATCATTTTAGCGGATGAAATTTCACCAGATACTTGCCGTTTATGGGATGAAACGAGCAATGAAAAATTTGATAAAGACGTATTCCGTCGTGACCTTGGAAATTTAACAGAAGCTTATGAAGAGATTTTAAAACGTTTAGGGGGAATTTCACATGTATAAAGTTAAGGTATATGTAACGTTAAGAGAAAGCGTATTAGATCCACAAGGAACAGCAGTAAAAGGGGCACTTCATAGTCTTTCGTTCACAGAAGTACAAGACGTTAGAATCGGAAAATATATGGAATTAACAATTGATAAATCAGTATCTGACCTTGACGCAAAGGTAAAAGAAATGTGTGAAAAACTACTAACAAACGTTGTAATGGAAGACTTCCGTTATGAAGTTGAGGAGGTTGTCGCACAGTGAAATTTGCAGTCATAGTATTCCCAGGTTCGAACTGTGATGTCGATATGTTCCATGCAATTAAAGATGAGCTTGGTGAAGAAGTAGATTACGTTTGGCACGATAGAGAGAATTTAGATGAATATGATGCAATTTTACTACCTGGTGGATTCTCTTACGGTGACTATTTACGTTGTGGTGCTATTTCTCGCTTTGCTAACGCAATGAAAGCAGTGCAAAAAGCTGCTGAGCAAGGAAAACCAATTTTAGGAGTGTGTAATGGATTCCAGATTCTTGTTGAATCAGGATTACTACCAGGAGCACTAATGAGAAACGAAAACTTAAAATTTATGTGTCGCACTGTTCAGTTACGTGTTGAAAATAATGAAACGATGTTTACATCACAATATGAAAAAGATGAAGTAATCAATATTCCAATTGCACATGGTGAAGGGAATTACTATTGTGATGAAGCGACTCTTAAACAATTAGAAGAGAATAATCAAATCGCATTCCGTTATGTAGAAAATCCGAATGGTAGCGTTTCAGATATTGCTGGTATTGTAAATGAAAAGGGAAATGTACTTGGTATGATGCCACACCCAGAGCGTGCTGTAGATGAATTGCTTGGTGGTGCTGAAGGGTTAAAAGTCTTTCAATCTATCTTAAAACAGTGGAGGGAAACATATGTCGTTAATGCTTGAACCAAATCCAACACAAATTAAAGAAGAGCGCATATATGCGGAAATGGGGCTAACAGACGAAGAGTTTGCCATGGTTGAAAAGATTTTAGGCCGTCTGCCAAATTATACAGAAACAGGATTATTCTCTGTTATGTGGTCTGAACATTGTAGTTATAAAAATTCGAAGCCAGTACTTCGTAAATTCCCAACGACGGGTGAGCGCGTTCTGCAAGGACCTGGAGAAGGTGCTGGAATTGTAGACATCGGTGATAATCAAGCGGTTGTATTTAAAATGGAAAGCCATAACCACCCTTCTGCTATTGAACCATATCAAGGAGCAGCAACAGGCGTTGGTGGTATTATTCGTGACGTATTCTCTATGGGAGCACGTCCAGTAGCTCTATTAAACTCACTTCGCTTCGGTGAATTACAATCACCACGTGTGAAATATTTATTCGAAGAAGTAGTAGCAGGAATCGCAGGATACGGTAACTGCATCGGTATTCCTACTGTTGGCGGCGAAGTACAATTTGATCCATGTTATGAAGGAAATCCACTTGTAAATGCAATGTGCGTAGGTTTAATTAACCATGAAGATATTAAAAAAGGGCAAGCGCACGGTGCTGGTAATACAGTAATGTACGTAGGAGCATCAACTGGTCGTGATGGTATTCACGGTGCAACATTCGCATCTGAAGAGCTATCTGAAAGCTCAGAAGCGAAACGTCCGGCAGTTCAAGTAGGAGATCCATTTATGGAGAAACTTCTTATTGAAGCTTGCTTAGAACTTATTCAGTCGGATGCACTTGTTGGAATTCAAGATATGGGAGCTGCTGGTTTAACGTCATCTTCTGCAGAAATGGCAAGTAAAGCAGGTATGGGTATTGAAATGTACTTAGATGATGTACCACAGCGTGAAACAGGAATGACACCATATGAAATGATGCTATCTGAATCACAAGAGCGTATGTTAATTGTTATAAAAAAAGGTAGAGAGCAAGAAATAGTAGATTTATTTGAGAAGTATGGTCTTGCAGCAGTTACGATGGGGAAAGTAACGGAAGACAAAATGCTTCGCTTATTCCATAAAGGTGAAAAGGTAGCTGAAGTACCAGCAGATGCTCTTGCAGAAGAAGCACCAATTTATCATAAACCATCAAAAGAAGCAGCATACTTTGCTGAGTTCCAGCAGATGAAAATGGAAACACCAAAAGTAGAAAATTATAAAGAAACGTTATTCGCTTTATTACAACAACCGACGATTGCAAGTAAAGAGTGGGTTTATGATCAATATGATTATCAAGTTCGCACAAGCACAGTTGTTACACCAGGTTCAGATGCAGCAGTTGTACGTGTACGCGGTACAGAAAAAGGATTAGCAATGACGACAGATTGTAACTCTCGCTACATTTATTTAGATCCAGAAGTGGGCGGTAAAATTGCAGTAGCAGAGGCAGCACGTAATATCGTATGTTCTGGAGGAGAGCCACTTGCAATTACAGATTGCTTAAACTTCGGTAATCCAGAAAAACCAGAAATCTTCTGGCAAATTGAAAAATCAGTAGATGGTATGAGTGAAGCTTGTCGCACATTACAAACGCCAGTTATCGGCGGAAACGTATCAATGTATAACGAGCGTAGTGGTGAAGCAGTATATCCAACACCGACAGTTGGGATGGTTGGACTTGTACACGATTTAAAACATGTAACAACACAAGAGTTTAAGCAAGCTGGCGATTTAGTTTACGTAATCGGAGAGACGAAAGCTGAGTTTGGTGGAAGTGAATTACAGAAAATGGTCCACGGCAAAATTTTCGGCCAATCACCAAGTATCGATCTAGATGTAGAATTAAAACGCCAAAAACAAGTATTAGAAGCAATTCAAGCTGGCCTTGTTCAATCTGCACATGATGTTGCTGAAGGTGGTTTAGCAGTTGCAATTTCTGAAAGTGCAATTGGTGCTAACGGTTTAGGTGCTAATGTGAAATTAGATGGAGAAGCAACAGCAGCATTATTCTCTGAGTCACAATCTCGCTTCGTTATAACTGTAAAACGTGAAAATAAAGAAGCATTCGAGAAAGTGGTAGAAGCAATTCAAGTTGGAGAAGTAACAAATACAAATGAAGTAACAATTCATAATGAAGAAAATGAAGTATTACTTACAGCAAATGTAGATGAAATGAGAAAGGCTTGGAAAGGGGCAATCCCATGCTTGCTGAAATAAAGGGGTTAAATGAAGAATGTGGCGTTTTCGGAATTTGGGGGCATGAAAATGCAGCACAAGTTTCGTACTACGGATTGCACAGTTTGCAGCACCGTGGTCAAGAAGGCGCAGGCATCGTCGTAAATAATGGGGAAAAAATCATCGGTCACAAGGGGTTAGGTTTAATATCAGAAGTGTTTTCAAGAGGTGAGCTAGAAGGATTAAACGGAAAATCGGCAATTGGGCACGTACGATATGCGACGGCTGGTGGAAGTGAAGTTGCTAATGTTCAACCATTATTATTCCGCTTTTCCGATCATAGTATGGCGTTAGCTCATAACGGAAATTTAATTAACGCAAAAATGCTTCGCCGTGAATTAGAGGCGGAAGGAAGTATTTTCCAAACTAGTTCAGATACAGAAGTACTTTTACATCTCATTAAACGTAGTACGAAAGATTCTTTAATTGAAAGTGTAAAAGAAGCTCTAAATAAAGTGAAAGGTGCGTTCGCATATCTTTTACTAACTGGAAATGAAATGATTGTTGCGCTAGATCCGAATGGATTCCGTCCTCTTTCAATTGGAAAGATGGGGGATGCTTACGTTGTAGCATCAGAAACATGTGCTTTTGATGTAGTAGGTGCAACGTACATTCGTGATGTAGAACCTGGTGAATTACTTATCATCAATGATGAAGGAATTCACGTAGATCGTTTTACAAATGAAGTAGATCATGCAATTTGTAGTATGGAATACATTTACTTTGCACGTCCAGATTCTAATATTGCAGGTATTAACGTTCATGCAGCACGTAAAAACATGGGAAAACGTTTAGCGGCGGAAGCACCTATTGAAGCTGATGTTGTTACTGGTGTACCAGACTCTAGTATTTCAGCAGCAATTGGTTATGCGGAGGCGACAGGCATTCCATATGAGTTAGGACTAATTAAAAATCGTTACGTTGGACGTACGTTTATTCAACCTTCTCAAGAACTGCGAGAGCAAGGGGTTAAGATGAAACTTTCAGCAGTAAGAGGTGTAGTTGAAGGAAAACGAGTTGTTATGATTGACGATTCTATCGTAAGAGGAACAACAAGTAAACGAATTGTTCGTATGCTTCGTGAGGCTGGAGCGACAGAAGTTCATGTAAGAATCGCTTCACCACCTCTTAAGTATCCATGCTTCTATGGCATTGATATTCAAACGAGAAAAGAATTAATTGCAGCAAATAATACGGTAGAAGAAATTCGTGAAATAATCGGAGCAGATTCTTTAACATTTTTAAGCGAAGATGGATTAGTAGATGCAATTGGACGTCCATATGAAGGGAAATATGGCGGTCTATGTATGGCTTACTTCAATGGTGACTATCCAACAGCTCTTTATGATTATGAGCAAGAGCTTTTAGAAAGTATGAAATAAGAAGAAAAAAGCTTCTACTTCCTTTGATGTAGAAGCTAGCTTCTTTCTTAAAACGGCCCGCCCTGGATGGGGAGAAATTAAAAGACGAGGTGTAAATAACGATGGCGAATGCATATAAGCAAGCAGGAGTAGATATTGAAGCTGGATATGAAGCGGTATCTCGCATGAAAAAACACGTACAAACAACAATGAGAAAAGAAGTACTAGGCGGTTTAGGCGGTTTTGGAGGTATGTTTGATCTATCAAAATTTGCATTAGAAGAACCTGTATTAGTATCTGGAACAGATGGCGTGGGAACGAAATTGATGCTCGCTTTTATGGCAGATAAACATGACACAATTGGTATTGATGCAGTAGCAATGTGTGTAAATGATATTGTTGTCCAAGGAGCAGAACCGCTTTTCTTCCTTGATTATATTGCTTGTGGTAAAGCTGAACCTAGTAAAATTGAAAACATCGTCAAAGGTATATCAGAGGGCTGTCGCCAAGCTGGTTGTGCATTAATTGGTGGAGAAACAGCTGAAATGCCAGGGATGTATTCTACGGAAGAATACGATTTAGCTGGTTTTACAGTTGGAATTGTTGATAAAAAGAAAATTGTAACAGGTGAAAAAATTGAAGCTGGTCACGTATTAATTGGCTTAGCATCTAGCGGTATTCATAGTAATGGTTACTCTTTAGTACGAAAAGTGTTACTAGAAGATGGAGAACTATCTTTAGATCGCATTTATGGACGCTTAGAGCTACCTCTTGGTGAAGAATTATTAAAACCAACGAAAATTTATGTCAAACCTATTTTAGAACTATTGAAGAAACATGAAGTATACGGTATGGCACATATTACAGGTGGCGGATTCATTGAAAATATTCCACGTATGTTGCCAGAAGGAATTGGTGCTGAAATTGAGCTAGGAGCTTGGGAAATTCAGCCGATCTTCAGTTTACTTCAAGAAGTTGGGAAACTAGAAGAGAAAGAAATGTTCAATATTTTTAACATGGGTATTGGTATGGTAGTAGCGGTGAAGGAAGAAGATGCAAAAGATGTTGTTCGTCTTCTTGAAGAGCAAGGAGAAACAGCTCGTATTATTGGACGTACTGTACAAGGGGCTGGCGTTACTTTCAATGGGGGCACAGCACTATGAGTAGATTAGCAGTTTTTGCTTCTGGAAGTGGATCTAACTTTCAATCTCTCGTTAATGCGGTAGAAGAAAAAAGATTGGATGCAGAAATTAGTTTATTAGTATGTGATAAACCAGAAGCACGTGCTGTTGGACGGGCACATTATCATCATATTCCGTGTTTCGCCTTTTCAGCGAAAGCATATGAGTCAAAAGAAGTATTTGAAAAAGAAATATTAAAGAAGCTAGAAGAGTATGAAATTGATTATGTTATTTTAGCTGGATATATGCGCTTAATTGGACCGACTTTACTAGGAGCGTACGGTGGGAAGATTATTAATATTCATCCATCACTATTACCGAGTTTTCCAGGGAAAGATGCTGTTGGTCAAGCGTTAGAAGCAGGTGTGAAAGTAACTGGAGTAACGATTCATTATGTAGATGCAGGTATGGATACAGGTCCGATTATTGCACAAGAAGCAGTAGTTGTTTCTGAAGGGGATACGAGAGAAAGCTTACAAAAGAAAATTCAACAAGTTGAACATAAATTATACGTAAATACAGTGAATCAAATTGTTCAGTCTGTGAAAGAACCAACTGTTAACTAACATACAACCAGGGGTGAAGGATAAATGAAAAAGCGTGCATTAGTAAGTGTTTCAGATAAAACAGGAGTAGTAGAATTTGTTAAAGGTTTACTAGAACAAGGGATTGAAGTTATTTCAACAGGTGGTACGAAAAAATTACTAGAAGAAAACGGTTTACAAGTAATCGGTATTTCTGAAGTAACTGGTTTCCCAGAAATTATGGATGGCCGTGTAAAAACATTACATCCAAATATTCATGGTGGTCTATTAGCAGTTCGTGATAATGAAACACATGTAGCGCAAATGAATGAATTAGGCATTCAACCAATTGACTTTGTTGTTGTTAACTTATACCCATTCAAAGAAACGATCGCTAAGCCTGATGTAACATTTGCTGATGCAATTGAAAATATTGATATCGGTGGCCCAACAATGATTCGCTCTGCTGCGAAAAATCATAAATTTGTATCGGTAATTGTAGATCCAGTAGATTACGATGTTGTATTAGCAGAACTGAAAGAGAACGGCGGAGTCAAAGAAGAAACGAAACGTAAATTAGCAGCGAAAGTATTCCGTCATACAGCGGCATATGATGCGTTAATTTCTAACTATTTAACAGAGCAAATGGGTGAAGAAAGTCCAGAAACATTAACGGTGACATTTGAGAAAAAACAAGATTTACGCTATGGAGAAAATCCACATCAAAAAGCAACATTCTATAAAGCGCCATTCGCTGCAACTTCTTCTGTTGCATACGCAGAACAATTACACGGTAAAGAATTATCTTATAACAATATTAACGATGCAGACGCAGCGCTTAGCATCGTAAAAGAATTTACAGAACCAGCAGTAGTAGCGGTAAAACATATGAATCCATGTGGCGTTGGAGTAGGAACTGATATTCACGAAGCATACACTCGTGCTTATGAAGCGGATCCAGTATCAATTTTTGGCGGTATTATTGCAGCTAATCGTGAAATTGATAAAGCTACAGCTGAAAAGTTACATGAAATTTTCTTAGAAATTGTTATCGCACCTTCTTTCTCACAAGAAGCTTTAGAAGTATTGCAAAGTAAGAAAAATTTACGTTTACTAACTGTAAATATTGAAAAGGCAACAAGCGCAAGTAAAAAGCTAACTTCTGTACAAGGTGGACTTCTTGTTCAAGAGGAAGATACGTTATCATTAGATGAAAGTACGATTTCAATTCCAACGAAACGTGAACCATCAGAGCAAGAGTGGAAAGATTTAAAACTAGCTTGGAAAGTTGTAAAGCATGTGAAATCAAATGCAATTGTTTTAGCGAATGATAACATGACAGTTGGTGTAGGTGCGGGACAGATGAACCGTGTAGGTTCTGCAAAAATCGCAATTACACAAGCTGGCGAAAAAGCACAAGGTAGCGCACTTGCATCTGATGCTTTCTTCCCGATGCCAGATACAGTAGAAGAAGCAGCAAAAGCTGGTATTACAGCAATCATTCAACCAGGCGGATCAATCCGTGATGAAGATTCTATTAAAGTGGCAGATAAGTATGGGATTACGATGGTGTTCACTGGCGTACGTCATTTCAAACACTAATAGAGGATGTTTAAAAGGTCCGGTCGAGATAACTGTCGCATGTCGTCGTTGCATTGCCAGTGCGGTACTCATGTAGGAAAGCTACACTCCGTGTCCTCCTGGCAAATGCGCCTCGACCTGCTCGGTTCTCTCGATCCTCCCTTTTAAACTTTTATTGCTATGAAAACAAACTAGGAGCATAGCTTCTAGTTTGTACTTATTTAAGTATTGGGGGATGAAATATGAATGTTTTAGTAATTGGCCGTGGTGGGCGTGAGCATGCTTTAGCTTGGAAATTTGCGCAATCTGAAAAGGTAGAAAAAGTATATGTAGCGCCAGGTAATGAAGGTATGCGAGATGTTGCAACACCAGTTGATATTGATGAGAATGATTTCGATGCATTAGTCTTATTTGCAAAAGAGAAGAATGTTGAATTAACTTTCGTTGGACCCGAAATTCCGCTTATGAACGGAATTGTGGATCGTTTTAAGGAAGAGGGACTTCGTGTATTTGGCCCTAATAAAGCGGCTGCTGTTATTGAAGGTAGTAAAGCTTTTACAAAAGAGCTTATGAAAAAGTATGATATTCCAACTGCGGCATATGAAACTTTTACAGACTATGAAGAAGCAGTAAAGTATATTCAAAAAGTTGGTGCACCGATTGTAATTAAGGCAGATGGTTTAGCTGCTGGTAAAGGTGTAACAGTAGCGATGACGCTTGAAGATGCATTACAAGCTGTGAAAGAAATGCTGCAAGATGTGAAATTCGGTGAGGCAAGCAAGAAGGTCGTTATTGAAGAGTTTCTAGATGGACAAGAATTTTCATTGATGGCATTTGTAAATGGAACAACCGTACATCCGATGGTAATTGCTCAAGATCATAAGCGCGCTTTTGATGGGGATAAGGGTCCAAATACAGGCGGAATGGGTGCATATTCTCCAGTACCACAAATTCCAGAATCAGCAGTTCAAGAAGCGATTCAAACAGTATTACACCCAACTGCCAAGGCGATGATTGCAGAAAATCGTTCGTTTACAGGTATTTTATACGCAGGTCTTATTTTAACAAATGATGGTCCAAAGGTAATTGAATTTAATGCACGCTTTGGCGATCCTGAAACAGAAGTTGTATTACCTCGCTTAGAAAACGATTTAGTTGATGTATGTAACGCTGTATTAGATGAAAGTGAGCTAACATTACAATGGTCAGAGGAAGCAGTAATTGGTGTTGTACTTGCTTCGAAAGGATATCCAGAAGCGTATAAAAAAGGTGACATTATTAAAGGATTAGATGCATTGCAAGATGCAATTGTTTTCCATTCAGGCACAGCGATGAAGCATGGTGATTTTGTAACAAACGGTGGCCGTGTACTATTTGTTGCTTGTAAGGCGAATAGTTTACAAGAAGCGAAAGACAAAGTATATAAAGAAATCGGTAAAATTGAGAGTGATGGTCTATTTTATCGAAGTGATATAGGATATCGTGCAATTGGGCATGAGATGACGAGAAGCTAATATAAAAATCCCGCTGATTTCTCAGCGGGATTTTTTATTCATCTTTATCTTTTTTCAATTTTCCTTTTTGCTTTGCCATTTCTCGAAGCAAATACTCGATGTGTGCATTGACGCTACGAAACTCATCATTCGCCCATTTTTCGATGACTGCGTGTAATTCAGGATCAATACGTAATGGAAAGCTTTTCTTTTTAGCCATAATTATTTACAACCTTTTAATATAGGCTTCCTGTATTAATAACTGGTTGCGCACCTTTATCTGAAACGATGGCAACTAATAAATTGTTCACCATATTTGCTTTACGCTCGTCATCGAGTTCCAGTACGCCTTCTTCATCTAACATATGGATTGAATCTTTCGCCATCTTCACAGCACCTTCAACAATCTCTTTTCTAGCAGCTAATACTGCTTTTGCTTGTTGACGTTGGAGCATTGCATGGGCAATTTCTGTTGCGTAAGCTAAATGCGTTAAACGAGTTTCTAATACTTCTACACCAGCAATTTCAAGGCGTGCTTCTAGCTCACGCTTTAATTCTTCAGAGATTTCTTCAGTGTTTCCTCGTAACGTGATACAAGTTTCATCTTGGAAATTATCATAAGGATATTTTGTTGCAACGTGGCGGATTGCTGTTTCGCTTTGAATTTCTACGAATCGATCGTAATGTTCAACACCAAACATTGCTTTTGCAGAATCAACCACTTTATATACGATAACGGCTGCAATTTCAATTGGATTTCCCTCAATATCATTTACTTTTAATTTCTTACTATTAAAGTTTTCAACACGTAAAGATACAGTTTGACGGAATGCAAACGGAATTGTTAAAAATAAACCGTTTTGACGAATTGTTCCTAAATAGTTACCGAAGAACGTAATAACTTTCGCTTGATTCGGTTGAACGATACCGATACCTGTAGCTAAAACAGATGCTAATATGAGAACTAAAATAGCTATTACAAACATTTCTTGTACAAGGCAAAATACACCGATAGCGGCTAAAACTAAAATTCCAATAACGCCGAGAAATCCATTAACATAAAATACTTGTTTTTCTTTCATATGATCGCCTCCTGATATAAAAATGATATCACTTTTATATCATTCTATGCAAGGGGGTTACACCTAATTTTCTGAATTTTATCGATTGATGTTTTTTATGTATGTTTTAGGGGTGAGAATAAGAATGTATGTTCTGTTTTGTGGTAAAATAAAGAAGACTTAACCGCCCACTGCAGCAGCTAAGTCTCTTTGAGAGCATCTTGCATCGTGACAAATGATTCAAAGCGGTTTTGCCAGGATTAATTCTTCAATCGCTGACTCAATCTCTTTGTCAGAAGTATCATAACTTCCATTTGACTTTGGTTTGTCATGACTGGAAGCTTGATTCACTTCTTCTTTAGCATGTCCTTTTTCAGTAAAATTCATGCTAGGCATTTTAAATGCGCCCATATTCATATATTTTCCAAACTTACATGCTTCAACGATAGGGCAGAAACGAACGATGCCCTCTGCAATTTTCATGGCACCAATCCATAGTAAAACTTTAGACCAAGTGCACCTAGGTTTACGTACGAGTTTAGCTGTACTACAACCGAAGAGGATAAGTCCGAGTGTGATTCGAATTAGAGCACTAATTGTACCGATGTTTTGCTTCATTAGAAAAACACTCCTTTTTGATGAACTTCGAAATAGAAATACTATTTCATTTGTTAGTATTCCGTATAAGTTTTTTGATATGTAATCCAACATTTAACGTTGAAAAAGATGTTGGAATGGGCGTGTGTGTAAGTAGCTTTTTTTGTTATAATGAAAGAATGCATAAAAGGGAGCGCGAAACTTGACTCGCCTTTGTGAACAGATGTAGTAGAAGAACTTCAAAAATCCTAATAAAAACTAACTGCTTTTTTGAGCAGGGATATAGATATGATTAGAAAAAAAGAAAGGGTGTTTTCATGTACGATATTTCCAAATGGAAACATGTATTTAAGCTAGATCCAAATAAGGAGCTAAGCGATGAACATTTAGAAATGATTTGTGAGTCTGGAACGGATGCTGTTATTGTAGGCGGAAGTGATGGTATAACAATTGATAATGTATTACACATGCTAGTTAGCATTCGCAGATATGCAGTTCCTTGTGTGTTAGAGGTTTCTGATGTGGAAGCAATTACACCAGGATTTGATTTTTATTATATCCCAAGCGTTTTAAATAGCCGAAAAGTAGAATGGGTAACAGGTGTTCATCATGAGGCATTGAAAGAATTTGGGGATATTATGGACTGGGACGAAATTTTCATGGAAGGGTATTGTGTTTTAAACCCTGAAGCGAAAGTAGCCCAGCTTACAGATGCGAAATGTGATTTAACAGAAGATGATGTGATTGCATACGCGCGTTTAGCAGACAAGTTATTACGTTTACCGATATTTTATTTAGAATATAGCGGTACGTATGGAGACATTGAACTTGTTAAAAATGTAAAAGCAGAATTGAAACAAGCTAAGCTATATTATGGCGGCGGTATTTCTAATGCAGAACAAGCGAAAGAAATGGCGCAGTATGCTGATACAATAGTTGTTGGAAATATTATTTATGATGATATAAAATCCGCGTTAAAAACAGTTAAAGCAGTAAAAGGAGAGTAGGTGCAGGCGTATATGAGTACGACAGATAGGTTATTAAATGGTTTAAATCCAGAGCAACAAAAAGCAGTACAAACAACGAATGGACCACTTTTATTAATGGCAGGTGCAGGTAGTGGTAAAACACGTGTGTTAACACATCGTATTGCGTATTTACTTGGTGAAAAAGGTGTAGCACCATGGAATGTACTAGCTATTACCTTTACAAATAAAGCAGCTCGTGAAATGCGCGAGCGTATTGATACACTTGTCGGACCAGAAGCAGAAGATATTTGGATTTCTACGTTCCACTCTATGTGTGTACGTATTTTACGACGTGATATCGATCGTATTGGTATTAATCGTAACTTTACAATCTTAGATTCAGGCGATCAGTTGACTGTAGTCAAGAAAATTATGAAAGAGCGCAATATTGATCCGAAAAAATTTGAGCCGCGCTCTATTTTAGCTGGTATTAGTAATGCGAAAAATGAATTGTTATCTGCAGATAAATATGCGAAAAAAATTACAATCGCTGATCCGTATGAAAAATTAACGAGCGATGTATATACAGAATATCAAAAACGTCTTTTGAAAAATAATTCATTAGACTTTGATGATTTAATTATGACAACGATTCAGCTATTTGAACGTGTTCCAGAAGTACTAGAGTTTTATCAGCGTAAGTTCCAATACATTCACGTGGATGAGTATCAAGATACGAACAAAGCGCAGTACCTTCTTGTTAAACATTTAGCAACACGTTTTAAAAATTTATGCGTTGTAGGTGACTCAGATCAGTCTATTTATCGCTGGCGTGGGGCTGACATTTCTAACATTTTGTCATTCGAAAAAGACTATGAGAATGCGCAAGTTATTCTGTTAGAACAAAACTATCGTTCGTCACAAAATATTTTAAATGCAGCGAATGCTGTTATCGAAAAAAATACGAATCGTAAACCGAAGAAATTATGGACAGATAATCAAGTTGGAAGCAAAATCTCGTATTACCGTGCTGCAACGGAAAAAGACGAAGCATATTTTGTTGCGAAAAAAATTCGTGACGATATTCAAATGGGGAAACGAAAATATACTGATTTTGCAGTATTATATCGTACAAATGCCCAGTCTCGTATGGTCGAGGAAATTTTCCTGAAATCTAATATTCCTTACAAAATTGTCGGCGGTACGAAGTTCTACGATCGTAAAGAGATTAAAGACATTTTGGCGTACTTACGTTTAATTGGGAATCCAGATGATGAGATTAGTTTCGCACGTATTATTAACATGCCGAAGCGTGGAATTGGTGCGACTTCTATCGATAAAATTATTAATTACGGTGTACAAAATGGAATTTCATTAACTGCTGTGTTCGATGAGATTGAACATGTTGGAGTAAGTGCGAAAATTACAAAGGCAGTAAAGGAATTCGCAGGTTTATTACACAACTGGGTAAATATGCAAGAGTATTTATCTGTTACAGAATTGGTTGAAGAAGTTATTGAAAAGACAGGCTATCGCGACATGCTGAAAAATGAGCGTACTTTAGAAGCAGAAGGTCGTCTAGAGAACTTAGATGAGTTTTTATCTGTTACGCAAACATTTGAATCTCAAAGCGAAGATAAGAGCCTTGTTGCATTCTTAACAGACTTAGCGCTTGTTGCTGATATTGATCGTGTAGATGAAGATCCAACTGCTGGTGAAGAAGTTATTTTAATGACGATGCACTCAGCAAAAGGATTAGAATTCCCGGTTGTCTTTATTGTTGGTTTAGAGGAAGGGATATTCCCGCATACTCGTTCTCTTATGGAAGAGGATGAAATGCAAGAAGAACGTCGTCTTGCTTATGTAGGTATTACTCGTGCAGAAGAAGAATTATATTTATCCAATGCACAAATGCGTACTTTATTTGGTAGAACAAGTATGAACGCATCATCTCGATTTATTACAGAAATCCCGGCAGAACTAGTGGAATCATTAAATGAAACAGCGCCGAAGCGTGAAACTTCGTTTGGGGCAAAAGGAAGAACGAAAAGTACAACAACAAGTACAACTACAACACGTTCTCGTTCAGCTTTCGTACGTCCTGCAGCTAAGACAACGGGCGGCGAACAAATTGGCTGGGCAGTAGGCGATAAAGCTTCCCACCAAAAATGGGGAGTCGGTACAGTTGTAAGTGTAAAAGGTGAAGGTGATGCAAAAGAATTAGATATTGCGTTCCCAAGCCCAATTGGTGTTAAACGTCTATTAGCAAAATTTGCACCTGTGACGAAACAATAGGAAAGGAATGAGGATATGTCAAAAGAGATAGCAAAAAAACGTATAGAAGAACTACGTGATTTGTTAAATACATTTAACTATCAATATCACGTATTAGACAATCCTTCTGTTTCTGATGCGGAGTATGACCGTAATATGCAGGAGCTTATAAAATTAGAAGCAGAGAACCCAGAGTTTATGAGTGAAGACTCTCCCTCCATTCGCGTTGGGGGGACTGTTCTTGATATATTTGAAAAGGTAACGCATAAATCACCAATGTTAAGTTTAGGAAACGCGTTTAATGAAGGAGATTTGCATGATTTTGATCGAAGAGTACATCAAGGAATTGATGATGCGAATGTAAGATATATATGCGAATTAAAAATTGACGGACTTGCTGTTTCACTTCATTATGAAAAAGGACGCTTCATTCAAGGAGCAACACGTGGTGATGGTATAACGGGTGAAGATATTACCCAAAACTTAAAAACGATTAAAGCTATCCCGCTCCGTTTAAATGAAGAAGTAACGTTAGAAGCACGAGGCGAGGCTTATATGCCGAAGCGTTCATTCGTTAAGTTGAATGAAGAGAAAGAACAAAATGGTGAAGATGTATTTGCGAATCCACGTAATGCGGCAGCAGGATCGATACGTCAACTTGATCCGAAAATTGCAGCGAAGCGTAATTTATCTATGTTTGTGTATGGTCTTGCTAATGTAGAAGAAAAAACAATTCCATCCCATAGTGAATCACTGGATTTCTTAGGTGAGCTTGGATTTAAGACGAATCCAAATCGTCGTACATGTGAAACAATCGAAGATGTAATAGCCTATGTAGAAGAATGGCAAGAAAAACGCCCGCATCTTGATTATGAGATTGATGGAATCGTTATAAAAGTAGACGATGTTGCTCTTCAAGAAAGCTTAGGGACTACAGCAAAGAGTCCAAGATGGGCGATTGCTTATAAATTCCCGGCTGAAGAAGTTGTTACGAGATTAACAGGGATTGAATTAAGTGTCGGCCGCACAGGGGTTGTAACACCAACTGCAGAGCTAGAGCCAGTGCGAGTAGCTGGAACTGTTGTTCGTCGTGCTTCTTTACATAACGAAGATTTAATTCGTGAAAAAGATATTCGAATCGGTGACTACGTTGTTGTGAAAAAAGCTGGAGATATCATTCCTGAAGTTGTGAATGTTATTTTTGATAAGCGTACTGGTGAGGAAGAAGAATATCATATGCCAACGCATTGTCCAGCGTGTGAGAGTGAACTTGTTCGTTTAGAAGAAGAAGTAGCACTTCGATGTATAAATCCGGCTTGTCCAGCTCAAATTCGTGAAGGATTAATTCATTTCGTTTCAAGAAATGCAATGAATATTGATGGACTTGGAGAACGTGTAATTACACAACTTTTTGATGCGGATTATATTCGTACGTTTGCTGATTTATATTCATTGACGAAAGAGCAGTTACTACAGCTAGAACGTTTCGGTGAAAAATCAGCAACAAATTTAGTACAAGCAATTGAGCATTCTAAGGAAAACTCATTAGAGCGGTTATTATTCGGTCTGGGTATTCGTCATGTCGGTGCGAAAGCGGCACGCACATTTGCTGAGCATTTCGAAACGATGGATGAGCTTGTGAAAGCGACGGAAGAAGAACTAAAAACAATTAATGAGATTGGTGAAAAAATGGCTCAATCCGTTGTAACGTATTTCGATAATGAAGACGTATTAGAGCTATTACAACAATTTAAAGAGTATGGCGTGAACATGGCATACAAAGGTATAAAAATTGCTGATTTACAAAATGTTGAATCGTACTTCGCAGGAAAAACTGTTGTCTTAACAGGGAAATTAGAAGTTATGGGCCGCAGTGAAGCGAAGAAGAAAATTGAGGCATTAGGTGGAAAAGTAACAGGAAGTGTTAGTAAAAGTACGGATTTACTTGTTGCTGGTGAAGCTGCTGGTTCGAAGTTAGCACAAGCAGAGAAGCACAATGTTGAAGTTTGGAATGAAGAGAGGTTCTTACAAGAGCTGAATAAGTAAGAGGTGCAAACTTACGATGAAAAAAATAGCGTTAGCGGTATTAAGTCTTAGCCTACTTGTAAGTGGGTGTAGCATGGGTTCTAACAAAGATGAAAAAACAGTTGAGAAATCAGGGAAAGCGAAAGAGCAAGCTGTTATCTCAAAATATTCCATTTCGAATGAATATTATAAGACAACATTTCCATTTGATCCAGGTGGTGCACGTGGTTTAGTTGGACAAAGTTTGAACAATCGTCTAGATATAGATGAATTTGAAACGGGACTAATGCGCATTGCGAAAGAATCATTTAGCACGAAAGATTATTTCTTTAAAGGTGGAAACGTTTTAGACACACAAACGATTCAAATGCTTGTGAAAAGAAAGCGTACAGATGCTGAACAAAAAGAGCTAGAGGGTAAGTTGAAAAAAGATGCGGTTAAATTTCCAAATATAGGGTTGAATCCAGCCTTAGGTGAAGGATCAGAATCGTTAGAAGTAAAAAATACAAAAAATCCAATGTATATCTCAAATATTTTGGAACATGACTATTACTTACAAAATGGTGATAAAAGTACTGAGCCTGATGGTGTTGTAGTTGGATTAGCGATGAATTCGGTTCATTATTACGAGGAAGAGCATGGTTATCCGCGTGAGGCTAAAATCGAGCAAGAAAAAATGTTAGCTGAAGGGAAAAAAATGGCACAAGAAATCTTGAAAGTCATGCAGCAAAAAAGGCCTGGAATAAAAGATGTTCCGGTTACATTTGCAATTTATCGTCAAGGTCCAAAATCTTCACTTGTGCCAGGGAATTTTGTTTCTTATGCTAAGGTAGAAAAAGGTAGTGAAACGGTTGAGGATTGGAAGCCGATTAATGAGAAATACTATTTGTTCCCGTCTGAACAAGCAAAATCGGATAATAAACGTGAAGATCTTGCAAGGGTGTCAAACTTTAAAGCGAAATTAAGTGAGTATTTCCAAGGCGATTATACAGCTGTTATCGGTACTGGAATGTATAGAGATGATGAATTAAAAGAAATGAAGCTCGATATTCCTGTTCAATTCAATGGGGAAGCTGAAGTGATTGGCTTTACACAATATGTAGCGGGACTTGTTATGGAATACTTCCCAAATTATATGAGAGTACAAGTGACAATTAAATCAGTGGAACGTCCAGAAGCAATTATTATACGTGAAGCGAAGCAAGATGAACCACTTGTGAAAATTTTAGATTAAAGATGAAAGCTGTTTCTATAAAGGAACAGCTTTTTTTCTTGAAAAATTTTGTTATAATTTTAAATGTTACAAATAAAGGGGTAAGGGGTAAAATCATGGAAGAACTAAGCTTTCAAGTCATTATTTTATTAATTGCATTCGGGTTTTTAGCTGCTTTTATTGATTCGGTTGTTGGAGGAGGAGGGTTAATTTCGCTTCCTGCACTTATGTTTGTTGGTTTATCACCAGCTTCGGCAATTGCAACGAATAAATTAGCTGCAACGATGGGGACGCTTACGAGTACAATTTATTTTATTCGATCAGGTAAGGTGAATTTTCGAATTGTAGGAAAGTTAATCCCGTTAACTATTATTGGAGCAGTTGCAGGTGCTTTAGTAGTAAAGTTTATTCCGCCTGATATTTTGCGTCCACTAGTACTTGTGATGTTGGTTTTTATTTCCATTTATATTATTGCGAAAAAAGATTGGGGAAGTGCATCTACCTATAAAAAGATGACAAAAGGAAAAACATTAATGTTTTTCTTTGTTATTTTAATGATCGGGTTTTATGATGGATTTTTTGGACCGGGGACAGGATCCTTTTTAATTTTTGCATTTTTATTAATTGGTTTGGATTTTATTCAAGCGGCAGCATCTGGAAAACTTTTGAATTTCGTTAGTAATATCGTATCTTTAATTACTTTTTTATTTTTAGATGTGATTCATTTTGAATACGGTATTATTATGGGGTTATCAATGATTTTTGGTGCTTATTTTGGATCGAAGTTTGCGGTTCAAAAAGGTGTTGGATATGTAAGGACTTTATTTTTGTTAGTTACTATTTTATTAATAGGGAAAAATGTTTTGGAATATACTCATATTTTGTAGATTCATACGTATGTATGAATCTCTTTTTTTTTATTATATTTTAAAAATTTATTAATTTTTAAAATATAAGTCTAGGAATATTTGAATAAATCTAAATTATCGTGTAGAATAATGTTGTAAAATGTAAACGTTTTTCTAAGGGGAGGCTAAAAAAATGGTAGTAGCATACAAACATGAGCCATTTACAGATTTTTCAGTAGAGGCTAACAAATTAGCGTTTGAAGAGGGTTTAAAGAAAGTAGAATCTTATCTTGGACAAGACTATCCATTAATTATCGGGGGAGAAAAAATCACTACAGAAGACAAAATTGTTTCTGTAAACCCTGCAAATAAAGAGGAACTTGTTGGTCGCGTTTCAAAAGCAAGCCGTGAATTAGCTGAAAAAGCAATGCAAGTAGCGGATGCAACATTCCAAACTTGGAGAAAGTCAAAACCAGAAATGCGTGCAGACATTTTATTCCGTGCTGCAGCAATCGTTCGTCGTAGAAAACATGAGTTCTCTGCTATTCTTGTAAAAGAAGCAGGTAAACCATGGAATGAGGCAGATGCTGATACAGCAGAAGCAATCGACTTTATGGAATATTATGCTCGTCAAATGTTAAAATTAAAAGACGGTATTCCAGTAGAAAGCCGTCCAATTGAATATAATCGTTTCTCTTACATTCCATTAGGAGTAGGTGTTATCATTTCTCCTTGGAACTTCCCATTCGCAATTATGGCAGGTATGACAACAGCTGCTTTAGTTTCTGGTAACACAGTATTACTAAAACCAGCTAGTACAACTCCTGTAGTAGCGGCGAAATTTATGGAAGTATTAGAAGAAGCTGGTTTACCAGCTGGCGTAGTAAACTTCGTTCCAGGTAATGGTTCTGAAGTTGGTGACTACTTAGTAGATCACCCTCGTACACGTTTCGTTAGCTTCACTGGATCTCGTGATGTAGGTATCCGTATTTATGAGCGTGCAGCGAAAGTAAACCCAGGCCAAATTTGGTTAAAACGTGTTATCGCTGAAATGGGCGGTAAAGATACAATCGTTGTTGATAAAGAAGCAGATCTTGAATTAGCAGCTAAATCTATCGTTGCATCAGCATTCGGATTCTCAGGACAAAAATGTTCTGCATGTTCTCGTGCAGTAATCCACGAAGATGTATACGATCACGTATTAAATCGTGCTGTCGAATTAACAAAAGAATTAACAGTAGGTAACCCAGAGGCGAAAGATATCAACATGGGACCTGTTAATGACCAAGCTGCATTCGATAAAGTAATGAGCTATGTTGCAATTGGTAAAGAAGAAGGTAAAATCGTATCAGGTGGCGAAGGAGACGACTCTAAAGGCTGGTTCATCCAACCAACAATCGTTGCTGACGTTGCAGAAGATGCTCGCTTAATGAAAGAAGAAATCTTCGGACCAGTAGTAGCATTCTGTAAAGCAAAAGACTTTGATCATGCACTTGCAATTGCAAACAATACAGAATACGGTTTAACAGGAGCAGTTGTTACTAACAACCGTGACCATATTGAAAAAGCACGTGAAGACTTCCACGTTGGTAACTTATACTTCAACCGTGGATGTACTGGTGCAATCGTAGGTTACCAACCATTCGGTGGCTTTAACATGTCTGGTACAGACTCTAAAGCTGGTGGCCCTGATTACTTAGCACTTCACATGCAAGCAAAAACTACTTCTGAAACTTTATAAGAAATAGTAGAAAAGATCTTCACAGACTGTGAAGATCTTTTCTTTTTGAGAAACTCTCTATAATAGAAGCTAGTTAATTTCAATTAAGAAAGAGTTACCAAATATTACTATTTGTTCTTTGGAATTAGTTAAACCCTATTAGTAGTGGGATAAACATGTAAATAGAAACAAAACAGCGAGAAAAATTGACTTATTAGTCATATTTTTTAGTATTCATTTTGAGAATTTCCTGTATAATACAATTTGAAAGAAAATCTATGGTTAGACAAGAGAACACTCCTTCCGGTTTTGCTCACTGAAAGGGGTGTTTTTTTACGTCGCCAAAAACTCTGCTGTACTCGTTACATTTGCGTATACTCCATTTAAACTCGCCAAAATTGTATTATGAATATAAACAGCTGGTATAGTAGCATTCTTAAATGAAAGATCTTTTGTAGCACAAGCATCGTGTATTAGGGTACAGTGAAGGCCAAAATCAAAAGCAGCCCTTACCGTAGCATCAATACACATATGGGTCATCATCCCGCATATTACGACGTGCTCAATTCCTGAACGTTGTAATCGTTCTAGAAGATCAGTTTCTCGAAAGCTATTTGGATAATGTTTAAGGATAACGGTTTCCTCTCTAAGTGGACGGACATTTTCGTGAATATGGACACCTTCTGTATTGGGTAGGAAAAAAGTAGCGTTATCTTTTATAGCTACATGCTGGATATGAAAAATAGGTTCGTTTCTTATTCTAAAATGTTGCAGTAGCTGATTAGCATATTCACTTGCTTCTACTGGATTACGTAATTCCATCTTTCCATTTGGAAAATAATCATTTTGAATATCGACGAGCAAAAGGGCTGTTTTCATATATTCATCTTCCTCCGAGTTTCATATTCAAATAATGTTATTCAATTCATAGAGAGGATTCTCCTTTTAAAAAATATGAGGAAGGAGAATTTAACATAACATTGTATTGTAATTTTTTATTTGAAAATTTTAATAGAGAAATAATTAATATTTTTCCGAAAAATGTATTGACTCTTATTATTCTGAGTTCTATAATGAGAATTAATTAAATGACAATTAAATCGATACACTCTTATCCAGAGAGGTGGAGGGACTGGCCCTACGATACCTCAGCAACGGGTTTTTTAATACCGTGCTAATTCCAGCAAGCTTAAAGTAGGCTTGGAAGATGAGAAGATGTGAACGAGTACATATAAGTGCTCTCCTTCTTATCTTTTACAAGTGATAAGAAGGAGAGCACTTTTTATTTTACCTCGAAAGCTCTACTTCAAGTTTTACAGCATATAGGAGGGAAGAAAATGATTTCTTTTAACAATATAAGTAAAGTATATGAATCAGGTGGGCAATTTGTTCATGCAGTGGAGGATGTAACGCTATCAGTTGAAAAGGGAGAAATTTTTGGCATTATCGGATTTAGTGGTGCTGGAAAGAGTACGTTATTACGTCTAGTAAACATGCTAGAGAGACCAACTGAGGGAACGATTTCAATAGATGATAAAGATATTACATCATTATCGACGAAAGAATTAAGGAAGCTAAGACAAAGAATCGGGATGATTTTTCAAGGTTTTAATTTATTTAATTCAAGAACAGTGTTTGGGAATATTGCTTATCCATTAAGGTTAGCGAAAGTACCAAAGAATGAAATAAAAGAAAGAGTAAATGAACTGCTGAAGTTTGTAGGATTAGAAGATAAAGCAAACTATTATCCAGAGCAACTATCAGGTGGTCAAAAGCAACGTGTTGGTATTGCTAGGGCACTTGCAACATCGCCAGATATTCTTATATGTGATGAGGCAACATCAGCTTTAGATCCAGAAACGACGACAGAGATATTAAACTTATTAAAGAAAGTAAATCGAGAATACAATGTAACGATTCTTCTTATTACACATGAAATGCACGTGGTGAAAGAAATTTGTTACCGTGTAGCTGTAATGGAGAAGGGGAAAGTTATTGAAGAAGGAAAACTATTTGACGTTTTCACACAACCAAAAACAAAAACAACTCAAAACTTTGTACGTTCTGTTATTAATGATCACTTACCGGAAAGTGTGCTAGCGAAAATTCAAAACGGAGGTCAGATTTACCGCTTAACGTTTACTGGTGAGGAGACAGGACAGCCTGTACTATCATATATTGCGAAAAATTATAACGTTGATGTAAATGTTCTTTACGGAAATATTATTGAACTCCAAAATGTTTTATTTGGAAATCTTCTAGTAGAACTACAAGGTGAACAAAGAGAGATTCAAAAAGCATTACAACATCTAAGACTGCAAGTGCAGCTGAAGGAGGTAGAAGCTCATGCGAGTTGATTGGAGTATATTTTGGCCCCGCATATTAGATGCGACGGGGGATACCCTCTTAATGGTAATTGTAACTCTTATATTTGCTACAATTCTTGGTATACCTCTAGGTTTACTGTTGTATGTAACGAGAAAAGGAAACTTTTTAGAAAATAAATGGGTCTTTTCTATTCTTAATATCATAATTAATACAATTCGTCCGGTTCCATTCATTATCTTTTTAGTAGCTTTAAGCCCACTAACAAGAAGTGTTATCGGAACGACGATTGGAACAGCAGCAGCAATCTTCCCAATGACGTTAGTTGCATCAATTGGTATTGCTAGAATGGTTGAAACAAATCTGGTTTCTGTTCCGAAAGGGGTAATTGAAGCAGCTCAAGCAATGGGAGCTTCACCAATTAGAATTGTTTTTGAAATTCTTGTGCCAGAAGCGTTAGCGCCATTAATCTTGGGTGTTACGTTTATGACAGTTGGTTTAATTGAATTTTCTGCAGTTGCTGGGCTTGTCGGTGGTGGCGGTCTTGGTGACTTAGCAATGACATATGGTTATCAACGTTTTGATACGTCAGTTATGTTTGTAACGGTTGTTTTACTTATTATTCTCGTACAAATAGCTCAAAATTTAGGAAACTACTTTGCAAAAGTCTTTTTACGTAGATCATAAAAAGGAAGAGGGGAAAAGAAAATGAAGAAAATTTTAGCATTTGCATTATCAGCGATCGTAGGAATTACAGCTTTAAGCGGCTGCTCAGGTGGAGATACGGGTGCAGGAGCGAAAGAGAAAGTAGTTCGCGTCGGTGTAACTGGAACAGATGGAGACGCTTGGGAAATTTTGAAGAAAAAAGCTGAAAAAGAAGGGATTAAAATTAAACTGGTTGAGTTCTCTGATTACACAACGCCAAATAAAGCGTTAGCTGATGGAGATATTGAATTAAACTCATTCCAGCATATCGCTTTCTTAGAGCAATTTAAAAAGGAGCATAAGTTAGATATTACAGCTGTCGGTACAACGCAAATTGCACCAATGGGCTTATACTCTGAAAAATATAAGAAAGCAAATGAAATCCCAGATGGTTCAGAAATTGCTATTCCAAATGATCCAACGAACCAAGCACGCGCATTAAAACTTCTTGATGCAGCTGGATTATTAAAGCTTAAGAAAGATTTCGGCCTATTTGGGGATCCAAGTGGTATCGCTGAAAATCCGAAGAAGCTAAAGATTACACCGGTTATCGCACAGCAAACACCTCGTGTATTAAAAGATGTAGCAGCTTCAGTTATTAATAATGGTGTTGCTGGTCAAGCTGGATTAGATCCAGCGAAGGATCCTATTTTCTTAGAAGATCCAAAGAATGAAAATGCGAAACCTTATATTAATATTTTCGCAGCTCGTACGAAAGACAAAGATGATCCAACGCTGAAAAAAGTAATTGAATTGTATCATTCAAAAGAAGTAACAGATGCAATTAAGAAAGAAACGAATGATGGTTCAATTTCAGTAGATCTTTCACTTGAGGAGCTTGAAAAAATCGTAAAATAATTATTGGGTTTAACGACTAACAGTAGGAACCCCTCCGCTGTTAGCTCGTTCAACATAGAATCTACTTAACAAACAAAACCCTAATTCTGTACCTTCCAATTTTGTATAACATAGAATCCAATGTTTGTTAAGTAGAGTGATGGACCAGGAGTTTTCCTGGTCTTTTTTTAATTAAAGCAGCTAGCTAATAATAAGGAAATCCAAATTATGATTGGGTAAGAGATTAAACTAAAAATGAGTATACTTGCTAATTTCTTTTTAGGGATTAATAGTTTCTTTGATGAAAATAAGAAAAGAGAAAATAGGATAATGATAGATGCTGAGATTACTCCGGGATTATAAGAACGATAAATAACAAATAAAATAATATGTTGAACAGCGTTAAAGAAAATAGCTCCTTGAATAAAAATAACCCAGTAAATAGAAGATAAGATTTGTAATTGGTATAGAATAACTATGAGTAGAACAAAGATTGTTAATATAGTAATTGCAATGAAAAATTGTTTGTTAGTTATAAAATGGATCGAAAATCGATTAGCAATATATTGTGGCATTTGGAAAGCTTCTTCAAGGTTATGAAAAAAGAATAGAAGGGGGATTAGCCAGATTATATTAGTGGTGAAATGTCTTGTTGAAGATGTTTTAATCAACTTATATCAGCTCCAATAAAGGGATAGAAAGCCTATAAGAAAAGGCTTTCTACAAGGGTATAGTTATTCGATTATGATGCTTTTTAAATTACTCTCAGGTTGCGGTTGTTCTTCCGCATAAGAGGAGAGCTCCTCTTGCAAAATATTTAGTGCTTGCTTAGCTGATTGCTGAATCGGATTCGGTAGCTCTTCTAATATACGCATACCGACTTTTATTTTTGTACGAATTATTCTTCTTAGTAGCTCCTCATGCATGCACTACACCTCCAAACCGAATATTTAGTACATCATCTTCAAACTTCGCTCCTTGAATAGAAAGGTGTGTTAATGTTTTTGGTAATGTGATGTTCCGTTTAACAGAACCAGCTCGAATAATAAGTTCATCACCTTTTTGATTTAATGAAAGTTCACTTTTGTTTGAGAAGGGAATGGACAGAACGAAAATATACTCATCGCCATCTTTTTTCACATATTGTGTGCGGCCATTAAATTTCATTTCAGTAGGAGAAGGGTCTGATTTAAATAAAGCATTTCCTACACGCTCTAACATAGGTAAACCAACAACTTCTTGTTCAAACATGGGAGCTTCGTAAATAGGAAGTGGCTGAAAACTATCTTTAATTAACGCCTTATATTTCTTTTGTGTATCTTTCCATGCCTGAAAGTAAGGGTCGGTAACAGTGTTAGGGATGACGCGGTTAATCATAATGGCATCAACGTTATAATCGTATAAGTTTAAATACGTAAAGCTGCGCTGAGCTTCTTTAATGACCATTTTTTCAGGATTTACAACAATGCGGATACTTGTTACCTCTCGGTTTGATAAAATATCTCTCATTTCTCCAAGCTGTTCAAGTGTATTTGTTAATTCGTCCATAATATCATCGGTTGGAAGGGGGACACCAAGAAGTGGTTGAGCTACAGGACGAACAACTTTTAAAATCTTCCTTTTAATAGGAAAGAGTTTTTCCATCCACCAGCCGAGCATGTCTGGAAAGCTAAGCATTGCTAAAGTTTCTCCAGTCGGTGCGCAATCAATAATGATGACGTCGTAAGTGTTGTTTTTATAGTAATCGAGTACTCGAAGTAAGCTAATTAAATCTTCCATACCAGGGAACATCGTTAATTCTTCTGTTGTAATATCATCAGCTGCTTTGGAAGTGAAGAGTAGTGTAATATATTTCTGCAATTTCCCCCAGCCTTTTTCCATTTCATAAATAGTGTTAATTTCTTGTGCCCACAAGTTTTCGCGAATTTCTAGTGGCTCAGAAGATAGTTTTATGCCAAATGAATCTCCTAAACTATGAGCAGGATCTGTACTCATTACTAATGTTTTTAATCCTTGTTTTGCACTTTGGATTGCTGTTGCTGCTGAAATGCTAGTTTTTCCTACGCCGCCTTTGCCTGTATACAGAATAATTCTCATCATTAATATCCCCTTTGTTTCGAATATCGAATATTACGAGTGTCGAAATATTTAATTGAATAAAAACCCAACTAGGGTCTTATTCAATCGGAATGTTTTTCATTTTAGGTGTAGAAACCTTTTCTTCTGTTTTTTGCTGTGACGTAGCAATGTGATTCATGATCTTTTGGAATATTTGTAGTAAGAATGCTTTTTCTTCTTCTGACAATGCGTCTGTCACTAGGCTAAAGTAATGGGCTGCATTTTGTTTTACTTCTTGAACGAGCATTACGCCGTTTTCTGTTAAGCGAATTAATACAATACGTCGATCGCTTTCATTCCGGTAGCGCTCAATATACCCCTTTTTTACAAGACGGTTTACAACGCCTGTCGTTGTACTCATCGGTATATCAAGAAGGTCGGCGATTTTTGTCATTGTAATATCTGTATTTCGCTCCATCCAAAGTAAACAAAATACTTCTGTTTTAGAAAGTGTTAAATCAAGGCTTACCCATTCTTCAGGATAGAAAAGTTTCTTGGCGTTATCTAGCAGTAAGTCTAAAAAATGTTCATATTGCAGCAATTATTTCCACTCCCGTATATTTCGAGGTTCGTAATATTTGTTTTTATTTTATGTGGAATTGAAATAAATGTCAATAATTTTAACTGTTTTTTTAGATTAGACAGAAAACTATCTTTAAAATAATATTTTTTTATGATAGATTTATAAATAGCAAAATAGAATTTACATAAAAATCCATCATGATAAATATATTTATCTATAATGGGTGTATAGCTAACGAGGGGGAGAACGATGAGAAGACGAAATACGCAAGCGTTCACGTTTTTAGCATGGACTTCATTTGTTTGCGCGCTTTCAGGTATGCTAATTGGGATTTATACGTTAGATGAAACGCTTAGTGTAAAAGGATACTATTTAATTGGAACATTATTTTTAACAATGTCTTGTTTTGTGTTACAAAAAACAATTCGTGATAATGAAGAGGATAACGAGAGATTTCCAAAAAATAAACCGTTAGATAAAGAGTAAATCGTAAAGAAAGGCATTTGCCTTTCTTTTTTTATGTAAAAATACCGTAAGTGCCGTGTGTTGACTTGCTTGAAGTACTGAAAATTTGGTATCATCAATAGTATTGTAGATTGAACGATATATTATGGAGGTGGCCTAGCCGTGTCAAGAATTTCCGTTGAGAATGTAAAGCACGTAGCACATTTAGCACGTCTTGCAATTACTGATCAAGAAGCAGAAAAATTCCAAAAACAACTAGATGCAATTGTTACATTTGCAGAACAGTTAAATGAATTAGATACAACTGATGTAAAACCAACAACTCACGTATTAACTATGAAAAATGTTATGCGTGAAGATGTACCAGAAAAAGGTTTACCAGTAGAAGAAGTATTAAAAAATGCACCGGATCACAAAGATAATCAAATCCGTGTTCCAGCAGTATTAGAATAGAGGAGGGAATTTCGATGTCATTATTTGATCATTCGGTATCAGAGTTACATAAGAAATTAAACAACAAAGAAATTTCCGTTACGGATTTAGTAGAAGAATCTTACAAACGTATTTCGGATGTTGAAGATAACGTAAAAGCTTTTCTTACATTAGATGAAGAAAATGCACGCGCGAAAGCGAAAGAATTAGATGCAAAGATTGGTGCTGAGGATAATGGCTTATTATTCGGTATGCCAATCGGTGTAAAAGATAACATTGTAACTAACGGTCTTCGTACAACTTGTGCGAGCAAAATGTTAGCAAATTTCGATCCAATTTACGATGCGACAGTTGTACAAAAGCTAAAAGCTGCTGACACAGTTACAATCGGTAAATTAAATATGGACGAGTTCGCAATGGGTTCTTCAAATGAAAACTCAGGTTTCTACGCTACGAAAAACCCATGGAACTTAGATTACGTTCCAGGCGGATCTAGTGGTGGTTCTGCAGCAGCTGTAGCAGCAGGAGAAGTATTATTCTCTCTAGGTTCTGATACGGGTGGTTCTATCCGTCAGCCAGCTGCATATTGTGGCGTTGTAGGTTTAAAACCAACTTACGGACGCGTATCTCGTTACGGATTAGTAGCATTCGCATCTTCACTTGACCAAATCGGACCGATAACGCGTACAGTAGAAGACAATGCATACTTATTACAAGCTATTTCAGGTATTGACCGTATGGATGCAACTTCTGCAAACGTTGAAGTTGGAAACTACTTAGCTGGTTTAACAGGCGACGTTAAAGGTTTACGCATTGCTGTACCGAAAGAATACTTAGGCGAAGGTGTTGGCGAAGAAGCTCGTGAGTCAGTACTAGCTGCGTTAAAAGTGTTAGAAGGTATGGGTGCAACTTGGGAGGAAGTATCTCTTCCACACTCTAAATACGCTCTAGCAACGTATTACTTATTATCTTCTTCTGAAGCATCAGCTAACCTTTCACGCTTTGATGGCGTACGTTACGGTGTTCGTTCTGATAATGTAAATAACTTATTAGATCTTTACAAAAACACACGTAGCGAAGGTTTCGGAGATGAAGTAAAACGTCGTATTATGCTTGGTACATTTGCTCTTAGCTCTGGTTACTATGATGCATATTACAAAAAAGCACAACAAGTACGTACATTAATTAAAAACGACTTTGAAAATGTATTTGCTAACTATGATGTTATTATCGGACCAACAACGCCAACTCCGGCATTTAAAGTGGGCGAAAAAGTGGACGATCCAATGACAATGTATGCAAATGACATTTTAACAATCCCAGTAAACTTAGCGGGTGTTCCAGCGATTTCTGTCCCATGTGGATTCGGTGCTAACAACATGCCACTTGGTCTACAAATCATTGGTAAACACTTCGATGAATCGACAATTTACCGCGTTGCACATGCGTTTGAGCAAGCAACAGACTATCATACAAAAAAAGCAAGTCTGTAAGGAGGCGAGCATAGATGAATTTAGAAACAATTATTGGTTTAGAGGTTCACGTTGAGTTAAAAACAAATTCGAAAATTTTCTCTGCGAGTCCAACAGAATTCGGAGCGGAGCCAAATACACAAACAAGTGTAATTGACTTGGGATACCCAGGGGTACTTCCTACTTTAAATAAAGAAGCAGTTAACTTTGCAATGAAAGCTGCAATGGCATTAAACTGTGAAATCGCAACGGAAACGAAGTTCGACCGTAAAAACTATTTCTACCCAGATAATCCGAAAGCTTACCAAATCTCTCAATTTGATAAGCCGATTGGTGAAAATGGTTGGATTGAAATCGAAGTAGACGGTAAAAAGAAACGTATCGGTATTACACGTCTTCATTTAGAAGAAGATGCTGGTAAATCAACGCATACAGCTGATGGTTCATTAGTAGACTACAACCGTCAAGGTATGCCTTTAATCGAGATCGTATCTGAGCCAGATATGCGTACTCCAGAAGAAGCATATGCATACTTAGAGAAGTTAAAATCAATCATTCAATATACAGGCGTATCTGATTGTAAGATGGAAGAAGGTTCTCTTCGTTGTGATGCGAATATTTCACTTCGTCCTGTTGGACAAGAGAAATTCGGTACAAAAGCAGAACTGAAAAACTTAAACTCATTCACTTACGTACAAAAAGGTCTTGAGCATGAGCAAGTGCGCCAAGAAAAAGAATTATTATCTGGTGGTATCATCCAACAAGAAACACGTCGTTATGATGAAGCAACGAAGAAAACAATCTTAATGCGTGTGAAAGAAGGATCTGACGATTACCGTTACTTCCCAGAGCCAGACTTAGTTGAACTTTACATCGACGATGAGTGGAAAGAAGAAATTCGTGCTTCGATTCCAGAACTTCCAGATGCACGTAAAGCTCGCTATGTTGCAGAAATTGGCTTGCCGGCTTATGATGCACACGTATTAACATTAACGAAAGAGATGTCTGATTTCTTTGAAGCAGCAATTGAAGATGGAGCAGATGCGAAATTAACATCAAACTGGTTAATGGGTGAAGTGCTTGCATACTTAAACAAACAGCAAAAAGAATTAAAAGACGTTGCATTAACGCCTGCTGGTTTATCTAAAATGGTTCAATTAATTGAAAAAGGTACAATTTCTTCTAAAATCGCGAAGAAAGTATTTAACGAATTAATTGAAAAAGGTGGAGACCCAGAAGAAATCGTTAAAGCGAAAGGTCTTGTTCAAATTTCTGACGAAGGTACACTTCGTAAGGTTGTAACAGAAATTCTTGATAATAATGAGCAATCTATCGAAGACTTTAAAAACGGTAAAGACCGTGCAATTGGCTTCTTAGTTGGTCAAATAATGAAAGCGACAAAAGGACAAGCTAACCCACCGCTTGTTAACAAAATCTTACTTGAAGAGATTAATAAGCGATAAAAATAAAAGAGGAATTCTTATTTTTGAGCGCTAAAATAGTATAGATTCTTAAAGATTAAACAGAAAAAACACCCGTATTTGGGTGTTTTTTCTGAGTTAATCAAACGTTTGTTTAAATGGTGAAAAATAATTTAAATAAACGTTTGATTAACTGTCAAAAGTGAAAAAATGTTTGTATAGCAACTATGGTATGATAGTTGCAAAAAGGTGGGAATAATGATAAATCTAGACATAGAGGTTTTTTTCATCTCATGAAATAATAGATAATTATTATTCGTTATATGTAAATTGTTGTGAGGAAATAGATGGACATAAATTTTTTTGTCAAATAAAGCAAAACCATTATGAGAGAATATTACTTATGATGGACTACACGAATCGGGTTCTTACTGCCTGTTTGAGCGGGATAAAAGAAGGATAGGAAGATGAGAGGAGGTAGGCATAGGGATACTGAATAAGGGTTCGGTGTATTCTTTTTTCAATGAATAAGGAATTTCCTGTGCTAATACATGATGAAGCGAGCAAGGATTATTTATAACCCTACTTCTGGACGTGAGCTATTTAAGAAGAGCTTACCAGAAGTATTACAAAAATTAGAACAAGCTGGATATGAAGCATCTTGTCATGCGACAACTGGTCCTGGAGATGCAACTGTGGCGGCGAGGCAAGCTGCGGATCGTAAGTTTGATGTTGTTATCGCAGCTGGTGGTGATGGTACGTTAAATGAAGTGGTGAACGGTTTAGTAGGACATGAACATCGTCCAAAGTTTGGAATTATTCCAGTTGGAACGACAAATGATTTTGCGCGTGCGATCGGTGTACCTCGTGCTATTGAAGAGGCTGCGGATATTATTTGTGAAGGGAAAACAGTTCCGTTAGATCTTGGTAGAGCGAATGAGACATATTTCATTAATATCGCTGGTGGCGGCCGTATTACAGAATTAACATATGAAGTGCCAAGTAAGCTGAAAACAGTATTAGGTCAACTTGCTTACTATTTAAAAGGAATCGAAATGTTACCATCATTACATCCAACATATGTTGAAATCGAGTATGATGGGAAGTTACTACAAGAAGAAATTACGATGTTTTTAATTACAAATACTCGTTCAGTTGGTGGATTTGAAAAGGTAGCACCATATGCGTCTATTAACGATGGGTTATTTGATTTATTAGTGCTGAAAAAAGGTTCTATCGCTGATTTAATTAAAGCAGCAACACAAGCGCAGCGTGGGGAACATATTAACAATCCAAAAGTGCTATATACACAAGCGAATCGAATTAAAGTGCATTCACCAGATAAACTAATGATTAATTTAGATGGTGAATATGGTGGAGATGCACCGATGGAATTCGAAAATATATATCATTGTCTGGAACTATTTGTTCCTGAACATCAAGAGGATGCCCTGTAAAGGCATCTTTTTTTTGCTTTTACCTCACTATTTGCGAGTAATAAGACTCTCTCTCTGATTAAAGTTTCACTTTATACAGATGAATTGTAAATTGGAAGTTAGTTTGATTTTCATGGTATTTTTACAAACCGTTTATTTTATATCCATATTTTATTGATAAACTAGAAGAGATAAGAAATGAGAGGTAGGATGCTATGGAGAAGGTAAAAGCAATATTATTTGATAAAGATGGGACATTAATGGATTTTCATTCAATTTGGATAAAAGTAGCAGAAGAGCTTGTAGCTGAATGTATAAATTTATATCAATTACCAGAATCAATGCAGCAGGTTATATTAAAAGAGATTGGCGTGGACGGAGCAGTCGTTCATCCGCATAGTGCGCTAGCAGCAGGAACGAGCCTTGATGTAGCGAAGGGGATTTGTAAATATATCGTATCATCTAGAGAAGAAGAGATGCATGAATGGGTAAGTGGAAAGTTGTTTTCTCTTATGTATGAGCATCGAGAAAATATGAGAATGACGGCAGATTTACCAAAAATTTTACAAGCATTAAAGGATAGAGGGTTTATTTTAGGTGTCGTCACAGCTGATGATTTTGCACCGACAGAATTATTTTTAAAGCAGTATCAATTAGAACCCTTTTTTGATTGTGTCATAGCCTCAGATACGTTTCCGGCACAGAAACCAGATAAAAGAATTGTAGAATCGTTTTGTGAGAGATTTAATTTAGAAACATATGAAGTAGCGGTCGTCGGGGATACACCGACGGATTTACATTTAGCGAAAAATGGTGGCGACTGCTATGCAATTGGCGTACTATCTGGTACGGGTGATCGTCAAACGTTAGAACCACTTGCAGATTTAGTGTTACAATCTGTTGAAGATTTAATTTCTCATTCAGGTGAGTTTATTTGGAAACAAGGAAAGTCTAATGTATAAACGGATAAGTCTATAAAGACTCTTTATGAGTCTTTATAGACTTATTTTTTATGCCGAGATATTAAGAGAATGGGATGAATACTAGAAAGGGGAAGTTGGCATACATCTTGCAATATAAAGAGAAAACATTGTATAGAAAAGGATGGGGTACACAATGAACACAAAAAAATTTGCTAAAGTAAATGAACAAATTCCAGGACCGAAAGCAGCGTCTTTATTAGAACGCCGCCAAAATATAGTACCAAAAGGAGTAAGTAATGGTATTCCAACATTCGTACAGTCTGCAGATGGAGCTCTTGTAACAGATGTTGATGGTAATCAGTACATTGATTTTGCAGGAGCAATAGGGACAATTAACGTAGGACATTGTCATCCAGCTGTTAAAGAAGCACTTCATAAACAAGTAGATCAATACATTCATACGGGATTTAATGTCATGATGTATGAGCCATATATTGAATTAGCGGAAAAGCTTGCTGCATTAGCGCCAGGAAGTTTTGATAAACAAGTACTATTTTTAAACAGTGGTGCGGAAGCGGTAGAGAATGCAGTGAAAATCGCCCGTAAATATACGAAAAGATCAGGTATTATTGCGTTTTCTAAAGGTTTCCACGGGCGTACATTGATGACAATGACGATGACAAGTAAAGTAAAGCCATATAAATTTGGATTCGGTCCATTTGCTCCAGAAGTATATAAAGCGCCATTCCCATATGAATACCGTCGTCCAGAGGGGTTAACGGAAGAGCAGTATGATGATTTTATCATTGAAGAGTTTAAGAACTTCTTTATATCAGAAGTAGCACCAGAAACAATTGCAGCTGTTGTAATGGAACCTGTTCAAGGGGAAGGTGGATTTATCGTTCCAAGTAAGAAATTTGTTCAAGAAGTACGCAGCATTTGTTCAGAGCACGGTATTTTATTTGTAGCGGATGAAATTCAAACAGGCTTTAGTCGTACCGGAAAATACTTTGCAATTGATCATTATGATGTAGTTCCAGATTTAATTACGGTATCTAAATCATTAGGTGCTGGTGTACCGATTAGTGGTGTTATTGGGCGTAAAGAAATTATGGATGAGTCTGCACCGGGAGAACTGGGCGGAACGTACGCAGGAAGCCCACTAGGATGTGCGGCTGCATTAGCTGTACTTGATGTAATTGAAAAAGAGAAATTAAATGATAGAGCGATAGAAGTAGGAAAAGTCGTAATGAACCGATTTGAAGAGATGAAAAATAAATATAATTGCATTGGTGATGTGCGCGGCTTAGGGGCAATGTGTGCATTCGAGCTCGTTCAAGATCGTAAGACGAAAGCGCCTGACAAAACATTAGCATCTAATTTATGTGCGGAAGCAAATAAACGCGGATTACTTCTGCTATCAGCAGGAACATATGGAAATGTTATTCGTGTGTTAATGCCATTAGTTATTACAGATGAGCAGCTGGAGGAAGGTTTAACAATAATTGAAGAATCATTGCAAGCTTGTTATGAGCAAGCAAACATCGCTCGTGTTTAAAAACTAAATTATAAATCGCAAACATTCTAGCTTACTCTATATAAAATGCAGAAAATTCACTTTATAATAAAGGTAGTAAAGTGAATCGATGGATATGAAGTAGGGAGTGGCTAGGATGGTTGCAGAAAAGGAACGAGTGTTGATGGATTTACAAGATGTATTTGAATATGCATTTGACGAAATTTTTGTTACAGATGATAAAGGAATCGTTGTGCGTGTAAATAGTATGTGTGAAAGACATTACCAGCTCTCTGCTAAGGAATTAGTAGGAAAGCATGTAAAAGAACTACAAAAAGAAGGGATTTTTTATCCGTCTGCAACGTTAGAAGTAATTGAAAAGAAAAGGCCAGTTGAACTTGTTCAAACAACGAAATCAGGAGAGTATTTGCATGTTCGTACAAGACCTGTTTTTGATGATGAGGGAAATTTAAGAAGAGTGATTAGTTATTCTCGTGATCTTACAGAACTCTATCAATTACGTCAAAAGGTAGAGGAAATGGATAATCAGTTAAAAACATATAAAAAGGAATTAAGAGAAACATATGAACACGAAGGACTTATTTTTAAAAGTATTGCTATGCAAAAAATAGTCGAAACAATAAAAAAGGTATCTGTAGTAGATAGTACAGTTCTCGTTTTAGGTGAGACAGGAGTAGGGAAAAGCCGATTGGTACGCCATTTGCATGAAGTGAGTCACCGGAAGAATGAAAGTTTCTATGAAATTAATTGTGCGGCATTGCCGACGAATTTAATTGAATCAGAGCTTTTTGGATATTCAGGTGGGTCTTTTACAGGGGCAAATCGTGAAGGGAAAAAGGGATTACTAGAATCAGCACATAAAGGGACCCTTTTCTTAGATGAAATTGGTGAAATGCCGCTTGAAATTCAAGCGAAGCTTTTGCAAGTATTGCAAGAAAAAACGTTTCGCCCTATAGGCGGAAGAGAGTTAAAAAAGGTGGATGTTAGAATTGTAGCGGCAACAAATAGAGATTTAAGTACGATGGTGAAACAAGGAGCATTCCGGAAAGATTTATACTATCGTCTGAATGTCCTTCCAATTTCAATTCCGCCACTTCGGGAGAGAACAGAAGACATTTTGCCGCTCATTTATCATTATTTACAGCATTTTAATAAAAAGTACGGACGTAATGTAAAGTTGGCTCCTAGTACGTTACAAATGTTTGTAGGATACCCTTGGGAAGGAAATAATAGAGAGATTGAAAATGTAATTGAACGAATTGTTATCACTGCTGATGATTTTGTAACGGTAGAAGATTTGCCACTATCTATGCAAGAGGCAACAGTTGGACAATCTGGACAAAGTCTTTATAGAATGCTGGAAGAGGTAGAGAGAAATATTATTCTTAAAGCGTATAAAACGTATGGATCAAGTTATAAAGTGGCTGAGTTTTTGCAAATAAGTCAATCTGCTGCCACTAGGAAAATTAAGAAGTTTATAGAGGAGGAAGAAAAAATTGGATAAAAAAGCGACGTTCGTAAACTTAGAGAAAAAGGCGATGTATATAAATGGTGAGTGGATTACACTGCAAGAACAAATCGAAGTAAATAATCCAGCGACAAAGGAAGTATTTGCAACTGTGCCAAAGGGCGGGATTACAGAGGCAAAGCAAGCAGTTGATGCTGCACATGAAGCTTTTAAATCATGGTCAAAATTAACTGCAGCAGATCGCGCAGTAAAGTTGAAAAAATGGTTCACACTCATTGATGAAAATAAAGAAGAAATTGCAGCAATTATGACGAGAGAACAAGGAAAGCCGTTTGCAGAAGCACTTGGTGAAGTAAATTATGCAAATAGTTTTGTTGAATGGTACGCAGAAGAAGGAAAGAGAGTATACGGTGAAATGATTCCTGCTTCTCATCCGAATAAACGTATTTTAGTTATAAAGCAACCAGTTGGGGTTATGGCAGCTATTACACCGTGGAACTTCCCAGCCGCTATGATTACGAGAAAGGTAGCTCCAGCGCTTGCAGCGGGCTGTACAGCGGTTGTGAAACCAGCGAGCCAAACACCATTAACGGCATTGAAGTTAGTTGAATTAGCACATGAAGCAGATATTCCAAAAGGTGTAATAAATATTGTAACAGGTAGTGCAAAAGCAATTGCTGATACGTGGATGGAAGATGAGCGTGTTCGAAAAGTTTCCTTTACAGGATCAACTGAAATTGGGAAAGAATTAATGGCTAGCGCTGCACAAACGATGAAAAAGGTTTCACTTGAGTTAGGTGGTCACGCTCCATTTATTGTTATGAATGATGCTGATTTAGATAAAGCGGTAGAAGCGGTAATCGGTTCGAAATTCCGTAACGCAGGACAAACGTGTATATGTACAAACCGCGTCTTCGTTCAAGAAGAAGTGTACGAAGAATTTGCAGGAAAGTTCACAAAAGCTGTAGAGCAGCTTAAAGTTGGGGACGGATTCGGCGAAGGAACAACTGTAGGTCCACTTATTGATGCGAATGCAATTTCGAAAGTACAAGAACATATTGAAGATGCAATTCAAAAGGGTGGAGAGGTTTTATACGGTGGCCATAAATTTGCAGAGTTAGATGGATATTTCATTCAGCCAACAGTAATTGGATTGGCAAATGACACGATGCTTTGTATGAATGAAGAAACATTTGGGCCGGTTGCACCAGTTGCTAAATTTAAAACGGTTGAAGAAGTAATCGAACGTGCAAATAATACACCATATGGCTTGGCTGCTTATATTTTCACAAAAGATATTAGTCAGGCATTCCAAATTAGCGAAGCATTAGAGTACGGAATTATCGGCTTAAATGATGGACTTCCCTCAGTTGCACAAGCACCATTTGGTGGCTTTAAAGAAAGTGGTATCGGCCGTGAAGGAGGCCATTTCGGTATCGAGGAATATTTAGAAATTAAATATATTTCGTTAGGGCTATAAGTAGTATACTAGAATCTCGATAAGGTAACAGAGAAGGAGATTCTAGTATGGTATATTGGCTATTATTACTCGTAACAATTATTTTTGAAGTGGCTGGAACGATTGCGATGAAATTATCGAACGGTTTAACAAAGCCCGTTCCAAGCGTACTTATTTTCGTATTCTATGGAATTTGTTTCAGCGTGTTTGCTATCGTTGTTAAAAAGATTCATTTAAGTATTGCCTATGCAATTTGGTCTGGTGTAGGAACACTACTTATTACAATCATTAGTGTGTACTTTTTTAAAGAGCATATTAATTTATTCCAAGCATTTTGTATTCTCTTTATTGTTTTAGGAGTAATTGGACTTAAGGTTTCATCAGCATCATAAAAGGCTATCTTCCGGTGTGGAAGATAGCCTTTTATTTGTATTAAAATGCCCAGTTACCTTTACGGAAAATAGGCTCATGTCTTCCATCAGCTGTAATACCATCGATATCAAGCTCAGCTGATCCGATCATGAAGTCATTGTGTGTAATACTAGTGTTTGCTCCGTTTTCAGCAAGTTCTTCTTTAGACATTGTTTTTCCGCCAACTAAGTTGAATGCATAAGCACTTCCGATTGCAAGGTGGCAAGATGCATTTTCATCAAATAGCGTATTGTAGAATAAAATATTTGTGTTTGAAATTGGTGAGTCATGAGGTACTAAAGCCACTTCTCCTAAGAAGTGAGAACCTTCATCTGTTTCTACTAAATGTTTTAAAGCCTCTTCACCAGTTTCAGCTTTGTAGTCTACGATACGTCCGTTTTCAAATGTTAACGTGAAGTGATCGATAATGTTACCTGCAAATGCTAACGGTTTTGTGCTAGATACTTGGCCGTTCACACCTGTTTTAAGTGGCATTGTAAATACTTCTTCAGTTGGAATGTTAGCCATAAATGGTACGTCCTTTTCATTTAAGCTACCAGCACCAGCCCATACATGCTTTTCTGGAAGTTCGATCGTTAAATCTGTTCCAGGGCCTGTATAGTGAAGAGCTTTATAATGCTTTTCATTTAAGTAATCTACTTTTGTATGTAGTGTTTCATCATGTTCTTTCCATGCTTCCACAGGATTTTCTAAATCAGCACGAGTTGCTTTGAAGATAGCGTCCCATAGTTTTGCTTCTTGTTCTTCTGGTGCTACATCAGGGAATACTTTCGCAGCCCATTCTTTTGTAGGAACAGAAATGACACACCAGCTTACTTTGTCCGCTTGTACGTAATCACGGTATACTTTCATCGCTTCACCGGCTACTTTATGAGCAGTTGCGATACGAGTTGCTTCTACGCCTTTTAATAAATCCGGATTTTCTGCATAAATAGACATAAATGCAGCGCCTTCTTTTGCTAATTCTTCACGAGCATGTGCTTTCCAAGAAGGAAATTCAGAGAAAGCTTCTTCAGGAGCTAGATCGAACTTTAAGCGTGTTAACGTCTCATCATTCCAATCAACATATACGTGTTTTGCACCAGATTTATATGCTTTTTCTGTAACGAGGCGTACAAACTGTACAGCCTCAAGAGGTGCACTAATTGATAAAGTTTGTCCGGGTTGAATATTAACACCAACATTGACTGCAAGAGCAGCATATTTCTCTAACGTTTGTTCAAATGACATATGTATAATCTCCTTTAGTTTGAAAGATTTCTTACTATATATAATACAAGAAAATTCTAAAAATATATATAAATATAAAGTAAAAAGAGAGCTCAAAATGTATTGAGCTCTAATAGTTATTTAATCGAAGAAGCAAATTGTTCTACAGTCGTTGTATGGTGTATGCGAACACGCTTCATTTTTAACAACTCATCAGGTTCACCCTTCGTAATGAATTGTCCAGGTTTCGTTGTCGTTGCAAATTGATAGTATTTCTTTGTTTCTGCGACAACTTTATCGTCTACATGACCGAATGGATAAGCAATTGCGATAACAGGCTTACCTGTTATTTTTTCGAGCTTCTCTTTCGATCCTTTTAATTCTTCTTCATAGTTTGTAATTTTCGGCAAGTCTGCATGTGTTGCTGTGTGAGATTGTACAGAAAAAATACCTGAATCAACCATTTCTTTTATTTCAGATGTAGAAAGAGCGCCTTCTACATCAACGTTATCAACAATCATATATTCAGTTGCTGTTGGTTTGAAAGTACCATCTTTTAGCTTTTGTAAAATGCGAAATGCATTCATATTATTTTTCATACCGTCATCAAATGTAACGAAGATGGGTTTATTTACTTTATTAATATCGCCCCAGTGTTCAAATGTTAATAATGTATAACCATTGTCTTTTAAATACTTCATTTGAGCTTCAAAGTTAGCAGGCGATACGAATAAATCTTTAATACCTTGCCCGTGATAATCATCAATTGCATGGTACATAAGAACAGGCACTTTTTGCTCGAAAGTAATAGTAGATTTCGTAAGTGGAATAGCTTTTCCACCCTCTATGGTTCCTGTTGCTTCAATTTGGAATTCACCGCGTTTTCCTTCAAATTCTTTTATATCAAAAGGAAGTGTAAATTGTTTCTCCTTTTCTTTAGAAGAAAAAGATTTAGCGTGTTCCTTTCCATCAGCTGTGCGCCAAATTTTATATTGTACTTCGGTTAAAGAGTCTTTTATGTCTGTAACTTGAATACTTGTGTTTGTAGATTCGTGTGTAATTGGATTATAAGAGATTTTACCTTGTTCTTGCACAGTCTCTTCTTGTTTCTTAACCTCTTGAACCTTTTTCTCTTTTTTAGGCTCTACATTGCTAGTATTACAGCCTGCTAGAATGGCAGACGTACATAAAGCAATTGCTGCATATTTTCTCATGAAATCACCTTCTATTGTGTATTATGTTGCATACTTACATTAAAATCCCCACCGCTATAAGAGAGGTGGGGATATACCCTTGTTCATCATATCATTTTTAGATATGGGATAGGTTAGTGACTCTGAATAGATGTATTCTTTCGTTTTTTATTAGAATTGATAATAATATAACCGACTACAAAGATAAGAGGAATAATGAAGACATAGATAGGCATTCCCCATACATAATAGCTTTTCATGGTCAAGACTAGTAAATGTAAGAAGTCGAAAAGGGCGTGGGCTTTCATAATATCCTCCGATGTTTTTTTTACAAATTATAACATTTTTCGTTTGTGATTTGTATATTTTGGTAAATGATTTAAGTTAATTTTAAAGTAAGAGAAAGGTTTATTAATATGCAATTTTGCATATGTAGAGTAGTTTATATTGAAATATTAGGATTTTAGACTATAATAAGAACCGCTATAAATGTAAGCAAGAATGATGTACGGAGTGGAGAACAGAAATGAAATATAAAAAACTAGTATATATCCTTTTCATATCGCTATTCATAGTCGGTTGTCAAAGTGAAGTGAGTAAAGCGAATAGTGTGGAGGAGTATATTCCATCACGCCTTATGAATGCGGAAGTTACGGCGGATATTATGACGCTAGAATTTCCTTATGGGATAAAAGAGAAATTGGAGAAAATCGGAAATAAGATGAGCGCTAGCATTACAAATAATTTAGATTGGTATTTGAAGTATGCAGAAGAAGAAATTATCCCGAAAAAAACTTTTCCTTATCATCAAAACTTGGGTATTACAAAAGAAGAATATGATTTTATGATAGATGAAATGAATAATGCAGAATATATAAATACAAAAGACGGAAAACTCTTTTTTAAAAAGAAAGACCATGAAATTCAAATTCTCTCTGATGAGAATTTGAAACTAATTAAAAATATTCGAATTGATACAGAGAAGAATACAATTAAAACTCCTTTTGGAGAGTGTGAATATGAAGGTGAAATAAAGGCATCGGATGAACAAAAAGCTACTGGGCCATGGAGTGGGAAGATGTGGACCTTAAAAAGCGATGGATTACTTTATCATTTTTCATTAGGAAAGTTAAAAAACATAAACAAATCTATCATTTATATTTCAATAAAAGGTATATATAAAGATAGGATTATCAATACAGAAGAAGCGGTCGAATTTCACTCGGTTTCATAAAGCATCAAAAAATCACCTTACTTAAACAAGTAAGGTGATTTTTTATTAAATAAACAATCCAGCGATTGTTGCAGATAAAATAGAAGCAAGTGTTGATGCAAATAGCATTTTCCAACCGAATTTTGATACGATGCTTCCTTGCTTTTCAGAAAGGGCACGGATTGTACCAACGATTGCACCAATTTGGCTAATACTTGCAAAGCTAATTAAGAATACAGTAACGATTCCAACTGTACGTGGATCTAATGTTGCAGCAGCGCCTTTTAAATCAAGGATTGCTACGAATTCATTTAAGACAATCTTCGTACCCATAATACCACCAGCTGGGATAATATCATGAGTTGGGATACCCATTAAGAATGCGAATGGAGCAAGTATATAACCGAAGATTTGTTGTAAAGTAACAGCATATCCCATTGCACCTGAAGCAGCGCTGATTACGTAGTTTACAACTTCCATAACACCGATAAAGGCGATCATTAATGCGGCAACGATACCAGCTACTTTTAAACCATCAAGCGCACCGTTAATCATTGCGCCGATAAAGCTGTCTCCGAATAAACTTCTATCAAATTTTTGAATCACTTCATCTTCCTTTTTCGTATCAACTGGTGTTAATAACGAACAAACGATTAAGCTTGAGAATAAGTTTAGTGGAAGAGCTGCTAGTACATATTTCGCATCTAACATCATTACGTATGATGCTGTAACAGAAGCAGAAACTGAGCTCATCGCAGAACAACAAATGATAAACATACGGTTTTTATTGAAATGTTGTAAATCATTTTTAATAACGATTAACGCTTCACTTGAACCGAAGAATACAGAGTTTACTGCGTGGAATGATTCAACGCGTGGTAAACCAGTAATTTTTGAAATTGCACCGCCGACAACGCGAACGATGAATGGTAAAACACCTAGATAACTAAAGATTGAAAGTAGTGCTGAGAAAAATACGATAATTAATAATACATTTAAGAAAAAGACAAAATCTCTTTGAATTCCATTAAAGAGAAAATCAACACCTGTCGTACCAAGTTTAATTAGTTTGTTGAAAACTTTACCAATGAAAACAATGATTTGTTGACCAATCTTTGTGCCAAACATAAACCAACCGATTAAAATTTGAAAACCAATCATAATAGCAATTGCACGGAAGTTGATTTTACTTTTGTTGTTTGACAAAGCAAAACATAAACCTAAAACGACAAGAATGCCGATAATGCTCATTACATATTGCATGTAGTTGCCCCTTTCAGAAGTTCGTATAAAGTTTGTACATAAAACGCTCGTTATATTACTAAAAATAAAGTAATAGAGGTTTTATGTCATACGTAAGATGTCTGACCTTTTTGAAAATAAAAAATGACCCATATGGATTCACTTTCATCTATGAGAGAAAGCTAATCAATAGGAGTCTTTTTATACATAGGCTAATATTCATTAGTTTTCCCCATAGTCCAGCAATTTAAGGTTGCCGGGTAGAAACTCTCGATCCATATTATCGACTATATATGAGGTAACATCGTCCGTATTAAATTAGTAGTAGCGTAACATTACTAGAGAACTATCGTCAATAGCTTTTTTTCTTCCAATAGAAATAGACCATATAAGTATGATAAAATGTAACGCAGTGTTATGAAAAAGAGAGGTCGGAAAATGAGTACAAAAATGACGCCACCAGTTGAAAAAAACGAGTTTATAGATGTAGTGTTTGAAGATTTAACACATGATGGTGCCGGTGTTGCGAAAGTAAAGGGATATCCTATTTTCGTTAAAAACGGATTACCAGGTGAGGAAGCGCAAATTAAAATTATTAAAGTGAAGAAAAACTTCGCGTTTGGTCGTTTAATGAAGCTTCATCAAGAAAGTCCATATCGTAAAGATGCAGAATGCCCCGTGTACAACGAGTGCGGCGGTTGTCAGCTTCAGCACTTAACATATGAAGGACAATTACAAGCGAAAGAAAAACAAGTACGCGACGTTATGCAGCGCATCGGCGGACTAAGCGATGTTCCTGTTCATCCTGTACTTGGCATGAAAAACCCGTGGGTATACCGTAATAAAGCACAAGTGCCAATTGGAGAACGTGAAGGTGGACTTGTGGCTGGTTTCTATCGTCAAGGAACGCATGACATCATTAATATGGAATCATGCTTAATTCAGGCGGAAGAAAACGATACATTAATTCAAGAAGTAAAACGTATTTGTGAAAAGCACGGTATTTCGGCTTACAATGAAGAGCGTAACAAAGGAACACTTCGCCACGTAATGGCTCGCTACGGGCAAGTAACAGGGGAAATTATGCTTGTCTTCATTACTCGTACAGCAGAATTGCCGAATAAAAAAGCAATCATTGAAGAAATTGCGGCGAAATTCCCTGAAGTAAAATCGATTGTACAAAACGTAAACACGAAGCGTACAAACGTAATCTTCGGAGACACAACGACAGTACTGTACGGATCAGAATATATTTATGACTTTATCGGTGACATTAAATTTGCGATTTCAGCACGTTCATTCTATCAAGTAAACCCAGAACAAACGAAAGTGCTATACGATAAAACGTTAGAATACGCACAATTAGATGGTAACGAAACTGTAATCGACGCATACTGCGGAATCGGATCAATCTCCTTATTCCTAGCGCAAAAAGCGAAAAAAGTGTACGGCGTTGAAATCGTCCCAGAAGCAATCGAAGACGCAAACCGAAACGCAGCACTAAACAACATGACAAACGCTGAATTTGGCGTAGGAGAAGCAGAAGTAGTCATCCCAAAATGGTATAAAGAAGGCGTAATCGCTGACACAATGGTCGTAGATCCACCGCGTAAAGGTTGTGATGAGGCACTACTAAACACAATCATCGACATGAAACCAAAACGCGTCGTATACGTATCATGCAATCCAGCAACATTAGCACGTGACTTAAAAGTACTAGAAGAAGGCGGATATAAAACGCAGGAAGTACAACCTGTTGATATGTTCCCACATACGACACATGTAGAGTGTGTAGCTTGGCTTAAGTTGGTATAATAGAAAAGCAGTTGATATAGAAAAAATCTATACCACCTGCTTTTTGGTTTATAAAAATACCATTCAGCAACGGTTTTAGTTAAAATAAATATTGCTGATTTTCACAAATTATAAATTGAGAGTTTGAAATTGTATTCATATTGAGAGGATTTGAATTTGAAATGATAGATAATTTTTGGAATGATTTACCACGACCATTTTTCGTACTTGCACCAATGGAAGATGTGACAGACGTTGTTTTCCGTCACGTAGTAAGCGAAGCTGGTTGTCCAGATGTATTTTTCACAGAGTTTACAAACTCGGATAGCTATTGTCATCCAGAAGGTATGAAAAGTGTACGTGGCCGTTTAATTTTTACAGAAGATGAACAGCCAATAGTGGCGCATATTTGGGGAGATAACCCTGAATATTTCCGCCAAATGAGTATTGGTATGGCAGAGCTAGGATTTAAAGGTATCGATATTAATATGGGCTGCCCTGTACCGAACGTGGCATCAAGAGGAAAAGGTAGTGGCCTTATTCTACGTCCAGACGTTGCAGCAGAACTTATTCAAGCAGCAAAAGCAGGCGGACTACCTGTCAGCGTAAAAACACGCCTTGGCTTTAAAGAGTTAAGTGAATGGGAAGATTGGTTAACGCATATTTTCAAACAAGATATCGCAAACCTTTCTATTCACTTACGTACAAGAGAAGAAATGAGCCAAGTAGACGCGCACTGGGAGCTAATTCCGGAAATTAAAAAATTACGTGATCGTATTGCACCAAATACGCTAATAACAATAAACGGAGACATCCCTGACCGTAAAACAGGGCTAGAACTTGCTGAAAAATATGGCATTGATGGCGTTATGATTGGAAGAGGAATCTTTAAAAATCCGTTTGCTTTCGAAAAAGAGCCAAGAGAGCACAGCAGTAAAGAACATTTAGATCTTTTAAGACTACAACTTGATCTTCAAGATCAATATGCAGAAGTACTGCCACGCTCCATCACAGGGCTTCATCGCTTCTTCAAAATTTATGTAAAGGGCTTCCCTGGAGCTGCTGAACTAAGAAATCAATTAATGAGCACAAAATCAACGGATGAAGTGCGAGCATTGCTTGATAAGTTTGAGGCGAGTGTTAATGTGGTAGAAGGTAGTGAAACAGTGTAACTTTTGAAAGTTACACTGTTTTACTTTAATTAAGGTAAACCGTATCATAAGTAAGTGAGGTATTCTATGTAAAAAGGGTAAGAAAAGAATACAGGAGAAAAGTGAAAATGGTAGGTTGGTCTTGATTTTCAATGATAGTATCATGTTTATTTTATTATGCCTATAACTTGGAGGCTATGTGAATGTTAAGTGATCAGACGAGATATTCTAGGCTCGCGAATATAACAAAAATAATAAATACAAAATTAGAACTACGTGAAGTATTGCAGCGTGTAACAATGGCGATATCAGAGGAGATTGTTAGGTGCAATGCTGTTGGAATTTATTTACCTCAGGAAGATGGAACATTTAGAGGGTTTGCAGGAAAACCAGAGACCATAAATGGCGTAACGATCGATATTCAGGTAATTGATCCTGAAATAGATTTACTGGCAAAAGAAGTTATTGAAACAAAAAAAACCATCTATATCCCTGATACCTCAAAGGATAATCGGCCGGATCCGAGACCAGTTGATGCGTTCAAAATTAAGTCCTTATTAGCCCTGCCTATCTCATTTGGGCAAGAGTTATTTGGTCTGGTTTTTTTATTTGATTATGGAACTCCAATGAACTTAACAGATTCAGAAATTCAGAGTGTTGAAGCTTATGTAAATATGGCTGCGGTCGCAATTCAAAACGCAAATAATTTAACACAAAAGGAAAACCTCATTGCCGAGAAGCAGCTGTTACTAAATGTTACCCGTGATTTATCAATGTGTTCCTCGATACAGGAAAGTTTTGATAAATGTTTTTTTTACTTAGGACAGATTTTAGAGAGTAAAAACGTGGCTATCCACCTTTTAGACCCGCTAGACAAAACGACGATTAAAACAACGAAGTTAAGCAAGGACTGTGATTGGGCAGAAGCGTATTGGATGGAGAAAAGCTATGAAGCCAAGATCCAAGAGGTTATTCAAACAAAAAATATAGATAGTAAGGGTCTACTGATGATTCCATTGGTTTCAATGGGAGAAGTATTAGGGATAATCGTCGTTGGCAAAGAGGGAAAAGCTCACAATTACGATAATTCCCAAATTCAACTGGCAAAATCTATCGTTGATGCCACAGCTCCTACGTTTTCAAACTTGTTATATATGGATCGACTTGAAAGTATGGTGGAAGAGCGAACGAGAGAACTAGCTGCTGCTAATGAAAAAGTTACAAGTGTGATTGAAAGTATTACGGATGGATTCTTTACTTTGAATAATAAATGGGAATTTACGTACGTAAATAAGCATCAATATTTTCCACAAAGAAAAACAGCAAAAGATGTATTAGGCAAGAATATACGGGAAGTTTTCCCGAGTAGCGTCGACACAGTCATGTATAAGGAATTTCATCGTGCAATGTCAGAGCGAACTACAGTTCATTTCGAATTTCTCTCTACCTCTGATGAATATTGGCACGAAGTTATTGCATACCCGTATGATGATGGTATTTGTTGTATTTTTAAAAACATAACGGAAAAAAAGCGATATGAGCAGGAATTGAAGAGGTTATCCAACATAGATTTAATAGGGCAAATGGCAGCAGGTATCAGCCATGAGATTAGAAATCCAATGACAACAGTACGAGGATTTTTGCAGTTATTAAAAGAAGAGAGCATCTATGAGAAACATAATAAGTACTTTAATTTAATGATTGAAGAACTTGACCGTTCCAATTCTATTATTACTGAATTTCTCTCAATAGGTAATACAAGGAAATCTGATTTGCAGATGTTCGATTTAAATTCAATTATCCACGATAGTATTCCTTTAATAAAAATTGATACGTATAATCAAAATAAATATATTCAAGTCGATACAAATGACATTCCGGAATTACTTTTAAATCGTAATGAGATACGGCAATTATTAATAAACCTATACCGAAATGGCTTAGAAGCGATGAGCACAGGGAAAGTTCTAACCATTAGCACCTACAAGGAAGGTCAAAATTGTGTGGTGCTCGCAGTGCGGGATCAAGGAAAAGGTATCAGGCCTGAAGTATTAGAGAAACTGGGTACTCCATTTTACACGACTAAAGATAATGGAACTGGATTGGGGTTAGGCATATGTTATGCCATTGCTGCCCGTCATAATGCAAAAATAGAAATTCAAACAGGATCGGAAGGCACTACCTTTTTTGTTAAATTTAATTATGAAAATAATGAACAATAACCTTATTTAGATTAGTTAGGGTGAACCGTACCACAAATAAAAAGTAAAACCTAAGTAGACATAATCAATACATTTCACCTGAATTTTGCGTAACATTCATGTTTGAGTTGCCCACTAAATTAGAGTTGCATAAAAAGAAATGGACTAACCTATATCAGGTTAGTCCATTTTCAAGTGTGTTAATTAATAGTAAATCCCCATCCGTAATTTCGCACGATTATCCCATTATTTTTTGCTGTTTTAAAATCATCCCCACAAGCATTAATCCACCTAAGACTACAAAACCTCCTCCTAAAATGTTAAAGTAGTAACTTAACAACATTCATTTACACATGCTAAAAGCATTAAGATAATCAACATTTCAGGAGGAAATACAATGGCAATGAGCAACAACGATATATTAAAAAGAGTAAGATACGCTTTAGATATAAAAGATATAGATATGGTGGAAATCTTTAAACTTGGCGGGATGGAAGTAACGAAAGAAGACGTAGTTGATATGCTTACAAAAATAAAGAGAGCTCCTCAGCATGAAGCTGAAAATGATGATGTAATCGAAGAAGAGTACGTATTAACATGCGACATGATGATGCTAGAGGCATTTTTAAATGGATTTATTACTTTAAAAAGAGGGAAGCAAGATCCGAAACCAGGGCAACCGGCACCTGTACAGAGCAAGGAGAGTGCCAATAACCTTCTTTTAAAGAAAATGAAAATAGCACTATCTTTAACGAGTGAAGATGTGCTTGATATATTAGACAGCGTAGGAGTTATCGTAACAAAAGGAGAATTAGGCGCTTTATTAAGAAAGAAAGGCCATAAGCATTACAAAGAGTGCGGCGATAGATACGCAAGGAATTTCATTAAGGGATTAGCTGTAAAGTATAGAGGATAATAAGTTCGTTAAAGCAGTAAATGATATAATAGATAGAGTAGGACGTTCGTATCCTACTCTTTTTTATTTGTAAAAATAATACGCTAGGTGATGAAATGGTACATACATATTTAGGTGAGACAATTAATTTTCATATAACTTATAAGAAGAAAAAGTCTGTGCGTCTTTTTGTAGATTCGTACGGAAATGTGGAAGTGCAAGCTCCGAAAGGGACGCCTGTTGAATACTTAGTCCAGTTGCTAGAGGAGAAATGGGATTGGATTCAGAAAACACGTAAGGAAATGCAAGAGCGAGCGCTTGGACCACAAGAAAAGGACTATGATCAAGGAGAGGGATTTCTATATTTAGGAAACACGTATCCGATACAGATTTCTCAAGATGCGAGCATTGAGCAAGATAATGCAGTCTTTGAGGGTGGTAAGCTACATATTTATGTGAAAGAGCTTAAGGATGAGAAAATCCAACAAGCTTTAAAGCGATTTTACTATAAGCAGTGCAAGGCGTTAGTAGAGAAGAGTATTAAAGCACATCAAAATAACTTTAAAACAAAACCGCGTTCTATTCGTATTACAGATAGTAGCCGTACGTGGGGAACTTGTGATTCGAACTTGCAGTTAACGTTTAATTGGAAGCTTGCAATGGCCCCACAGCAGGTAATTGACTATGTAGTTGTTCATGAAATGTGTCATATGGTTCATTTAAATCATGATCGATCTTTTTGGCGTCTTGTTGGGAAGATAATGCCTGATTATAAGGAAATGGAAAATTGGTTAGCATTATCTAGTTGGAAGATGACGGTTTAGTAGTGAAGTGATTATTATTTTAAAGAGGTGACAGAGAAAGGCTAGACAGATACTTCTGTTGATATCACAATAATAGTATATAAAATGAAGTAGGGGAGAGTATGAAATGAAGGGGCTAAAAGTAGCTTTTGCTGAAAATAATTATACGTTCATAAGAGAAACTAGCAAGGCTATAGAATTTGAGAATAGCAAAAATAAAGAAGTGGTATACTTGTTACATAATGTCGAAATTAGCATTGTGTTAAATCCTAAAACTGTAGAAAATAATGATAGTTTAATGAATAGAACTAGTGGTAAATACCATAATACAGCATTAAGACAATTCCCTAAGAGAAAGAACAAAGGGAAAAGCCTTATACATTATGGATATACGTTTAAATTTCAATCAGAAAATGAACTAAGTACTTTTTTAACTAATTTAAATGTAAGTTAAAATATATCTTTTTAAGAGGGATGAAACCTAACTATTGTTAAGGTTTCATCCCTCTTGGTTTCTACAAAATAAAATGTATATTATTATTTTGCAAATTGAACAGAATATGTTTCATTGTGTTTTTCCATCTTATGGCCTCGATAGCCTTCAGCAAGCAACTTTTTTTGTCCATCAAAATCACTCATCGGAACCGTTTTAATATCAACCCAATCGTTCTCCTTATCCTCACGCAATTTCTTCACAAAAACATACCGCATACTACCACCATACTTCTCCTTCAATGCAGAAATTTCCATCCCTTGCGCAAATTTATCCTTTAAACTAGGAATGTTAAAAGGTGCAACGGTGCAGCAAACATAATCATATTTGCTGTCTTCTTTTTGTAATTCGTCCATAATGACTGTGGCTAATATTTTTTGCATCCCATTTCCTCGGCAGTTCGGATGAACGTTTGATATTTCTTGATAGATGACGCGATGTAGTTCGTTTTCTGATAAGCCAATATCAAGTCCTAAATGTTCATCATCAATAGGAGGGACGAGCAGGGCACGAAATGCGATGAGTTCGTTTTCGATAAAAGCACCGATCATCATGCCGTTTCCTTCTAGAATGTATTGAAATTCTTCCAGTGAGAGCGGTTGTAAACGACCTTTATCTTCTAACGCTTCAACTACGACATTTTGTAATGATAAAATTTGTTCCATATGTTCTAAAGATAGTAATGTAACGTGAAATGGATCGTTATTTTGTTTTAATGTTCCTTCGTATAGAACTGTCATGCGTTAATCCTCCTTTAGCGTACAACGTCTTGAAAGACGGTTAGTTCTTGTAATGTATCTTCGTTTATTTCAATGCCGAGTCCTGGTTTTTCGTTTAAGCGAATGAATGGTACGTCGTAATGTAAGTTCCCGATGTCTTTCGTGAACTTTAATGGTCCTGTAAGTTCGACGCTCGTAATGATTTTTTTCGAGAAAGCGACATGGAATCCTGCAGAAGAGGCAACGGATGATTCGACCATGGATCCAACTTGGCATTCAATGCCTGCCATTTCAGCTTGATGAGCGAGTTTTACAGCGGGATATATGCCGCCGCATTTCATTAGTTTTATATTTACTTTATCAGCTGCGTCTAATTTAATAATTTGGCGCATTTCACGAGAGCCTTTTAATCCTTCATCAATCATGAGCGGAAGGTCTGTTTTAGAACGAATATGAGCCATTGCGTCAATATCATCCGCTATAACAGGTTGCTCAATCCAATCGATGTTTAAATGTCCTAATGAACGAAGTGCCGTTAATGTGTTTGCGCTATTTTTCCACCCTTGGTTTACATCAACGCGAATCGCGATATCACTTCCTACACGTTCACGTACTGCTTCAATTCGTTTTACATCTTCTTTTACATTTGTACCGACTTTCATTTTGAAAGATTGGTAACCTTTCTGAATCATAGAGGCAGCTTCTTCAGCCATGTCTTCTGGGTCTGCGATACTTAAGACGTGAGTGACATGAAATTCTTCATGGTAGCGCCCGCCAATTAATTGATATACAGGTTGGTTTAATTTTTTGCCCATTATATCAAAACAAGCAATATCTATCGCAGCCTTCGCAGTAGGTACACCGTAAATTGTATTGTCCATCATATCGTGTATTTTCTCGATGTTCATTGGATTTTGTCCAATGAGCGTAGGAGCTAGTGTATGTTTTAAAGTATGGAAAGTACTTTCCCATGATTCGCCTGTAACGTGATCATCAGCAACGCCTTCACCGTAACCGATAACGCCGTCATCTGTTTCCATTTTGAGGATAATAGAAGGCATATCAGAATAAGAACCATAACTAATAACAAACGGATCGCGAAGCGGTAAACGAATTGCATAAAGGTGAATAGCTGTAATTTTCATTGGGTAGAGACCCCTTCCTGTTTACAATAGTTTTGTACATTTGATATAGTTGACGTTAAATAGTCGTTAATTAATGATAAGGAGTTAGAGAAATGATGATAAAAATTGCAGTTGTCGGTTCAAAGGAGTTTATGGAGAATCTTTTGCCTATTGCTCATAAACTAGAAGAAATAGAGATTGATCCATATATTTACCTTCATCCGGCGGAATCTTCGGAACTTTTAAAGCGTTTAAAGCCTTGTGATTTCATCTTTTTTTCAGGTGCTTTACCTTATTATATGGCAAAAGAAATAAGAGAACAATTAAGAATTCCAAGTACGTACTTACAGCAAGACGAGGCAACTGTCGCATCTTCCATTCTTTCTGTCATGTATCACCAACGCATTCAACCACATAAAATTTCAATTGATTTAGTAGACCGCTCATTCATTATAAATGTGTTCCATGATATCGGTATAAAAGAAAGTCCACAAGTGTTTGATTATGAAAATATGCTTTGGAGTAAAGATGAAATAAAGAGAGTTATTAATTTTCATGTAGCTAAATATCAATCTGGAGATGCTCATTTAGCTTTAACTAGTATTCACGCTGTCTATGATGAACTTCAAAAAATAGGTATTCCTTCAGAGCGTATGATAGATCCGAAGCAATCCATTATACATGGGTTAAAAGATGCGAAAATAAAAGCTGAGTTAGCAAAAAGCCATTCAGCTACTGTTGGTGCTTGTATGATTTCTTCTTTAGAATTACGAGAAGGTTTGCTTGAGCAATTAGATGTCATTTCAAAAGAACTACGTGGTTCATTTAAAAAAGTTGATGAAATGACGTTCATTTTGTATACGACTCGTGGTGATATTGAATCGATTATAAAAACAAATATGATAAATAATTTATTTGCGAGTATAGAAGGAACGATAGCTATTGGATTTGGTTACGGAAAAACTGTGAAGGAAGCAGAGAAAAATGCTAAAATCGCTCAAGGTTTCGCGAAGAATAATCCAATAGACCACTGTTTTTATATACTAACAAGTGATAAAGAACTATTTGGTCCGTTCCCGAAAGAACAGAGAGTACAAAGTTTGAAGAATGACAACCCAGAACTAATGAAAATAGCGAAGGAAACGAAACTTAGTCCAGCAAACTTGTCAAAAATCATTCAATTTAGTCAATCGCATCCGTCATTGAAGTTTACAGCAGCAGATCTTTCTGAATACTTACAAGTGACTCGGCGATCAACAGAAAGGTTATTAAAGAAACTAGTTGATTATAGGTATGCTCATATTTGCGGCGAGGAAATGCCCTATCAACAAGGGCGCCCTCGCGCAATATATGAACTGAATTTACCGTTATCTTTAAGCTTCTAGTTGAGCCTTTTGTTTTTTTAGTAGTTCTGCTTTTTCAATATCTGATAGTTTCGTAATTGTGAGACCAGTTATGCCGTAAATGATTGAAATAATAGGTACGATGAAATTCAATATAGCATAAGGAGCATATTCGAATGCGCCAACTCCAAGTGTTGCGAGTATGAATACACCACATGTATTCCAAGGTACGAAAACAGAAGTTAATGTTCCGCCATCTTCTAATGCTCTGGATAAATTTTTAGAATGTAGTCCTTTTTCTGTGTATGCATTTGCGTACATTCTTGAGGGAACAACAATCGAGATATATTGTTCAGAGCAAGTAAGATTTGTTGCAAAGCAAGATGCGATAGTAGAAGCGATAAGTCCTTTTGCTGATGTCGCTAATTTTAAAATTTGATTTACAATTGAGCGAAGAATACCAGTATGTTCTAGTACTCCTCCGAAAGTCATAGCGACAATTGTCATAGAAACTGTGTTCATCATCGAATCTAAGCCACCGCGGTTAAAGAGTTCGTCTACTAGCTTGTTTCCAGTGTCTATGACAAATCCATTTTGGAGTGCACCGACAGATGCTGAGACAGAACCACCTTGAATAAAGACTTGTGATAAAAACCCTAAAATAATACCTACAAGAATAGCTGGTATAGCAGGAACCTTTTTAGCGACCAATACCATAACGACTACAGGTATGATTAGTAGGAAAGGTGAGATAACGAAGTTTTGTTGCAATACTTGTAACGTTTGATCGATACCTTTTGCATCAATATTGTTATCGCCGAAGCTTCTTCCTAAGAAAGCATAAACGATAAGAGTAATAATTAAACCTGGAATTGTAGTAAATAACATATGACGAATATGTGTGAATAAATCGGTATTTGTTAATCCTGCGGCTAAGTTTGTTGTGTCTGAAAGCGGTGACATTTTATCGCCGAAATAAGAACCGGAAATGATAGCACCGGCAACCATTGGAGCTGGGATTCCCATACTTAGGCCAATGCCCATTCCTGCAACACCAATTGTTCCCATTGTAGACCAAGAGCTACCGATAGCTAATGCAACAATAGAACAAATAATTGTAATTGAGACTAAAAATAGTGATGGAGTTAAAAGATTTAAACCGTAATAAATCATTGTTGCGACGATTCCGCCGCCAATCCAAGCACCGATCGTTAAACCTACTAGAATAATGATAACGATAGCGGGTAATGCGAGGCGAATTCCTTTATACATTGCTTCTTCAATGTCGTTCCATTTGTAACCGTAACGCCAGGCAACGATAGAAGCAACGGTTGTACCGATAATAAGTGGGACGTGAGGGCTTTGTTTTAATACAACAATTGTAACCATCATAACTGCAACTGTAATGATAATAGGGATTATTGCTACGCCAAAAGGTATTTCTTTTTTCATAAACTGCCTCCTCATTATGTATGTTTGTATTTTTAGAATTGTCGCAAAATAGACGTTTATTAAGTTATAATAACTAAAAATACATGTAAGCGTCAATAAAAAAACAGAAAATAAGGAATGTTCTATCTGTATAAAGTGAGTTGTCGATAGTATTTAAAAATAAATAATTGACTTTTTTCTTAAAATTCAATATGTTCATGAAAACATCTGTTTTTCATAAGTATAATTAACCTGAATGGTTTGTAATTTGGGAAGGAGAATGTGGCTTTGAAAACATTAGAACTACAAGAGCGTTTAATGGAAATTTTTCAGCATTTGCATGAAAACCCTGAAGTGAGTTGGAAAGAGTATGAAACGACAGCGTATATTACTAACTTTTTAAAAGAAGAAGGAATTTCATATAAAACATTTGATGATTGTCCAGGCGTAATCGCTGAAATCGGAAGCGGGAACCCAGTTATTGCGATTCGTGCTGATATGGATGCACTATGGCAAGAAGTAGACGGAGAATTTAAAGCGAATCATTCATGTGGTCACGATGCTCATATGACGATTGTAATGGGTCTTATTTTACAATTGAAAAATATGAGATGGGATAGTGGAACGGTTAGATTTATTTTTCAACCGGCAGAGGAAAAAGGAAATGGTTCTTTAAAGATGGTAGAGAAAGGCGCCGTGGATGATGCTGATTTCTTATTTGGTGTTCATTTAAGGCCGATTGAAGAACTGCCTTTGAAACAAGCTGCCCCATCTATTCGTCACGGAGCAGCAGGATTTTTAGAAGGGTTGATTCACGGAGATGATGCACATGGGGCACGCCCGCATCAAGGGATAAATGCAATTGATGTCATTTCTATGATCAATATCGGTTTGAAAAATATATGGCTACCACCGCAGACGTCGTATTCTGTTAAGATGACGAGATGCCAAGCTGGTGGTGATAATCTAAATATTATTCCAGGTAACGGACATTTTAGTTTAGATGTAAGAGCAGAAAATAACATATTACTAAATGAATTAAAGCAAAAAATAGAGCAAGTAATTCAGTCAGCTGAATCAATGGGATCTAAACTTTCTTATGAGTGGATCGATCTCGCGCCAGGAGCTGAAGTGTCAGAAGAAGCTGAGCGCTTTATGCGTAAAGGTATTCTTGAAGTGTATGGGGAAGAGGGATGTACTGGACCACTGTATACGACAGGAAGCGATGATTTCCATTACTACACAGTGAAGAGGCCACATTTAAAAGCTGTCATGCTTGGACTAGGGGCAAACCTACAACCTGGATTACACCATCCGTATATGAAGTTTGACCATTCTTGCATAATGGATGGAGTAGAAATATTGAAACAAACTGTATTGAAAGTATTAGAGAACAGGGGCTAGAGAGCTCCTGTTTTTTTCTAGGAATTTGTCGTTAAGTCGATATATTCGATTTTGCGACGATATAATTTCACGTATCAATTAATTTGATAAAAATGAGCATTCAGTACGTGGTGTATAATAATAGTAATATTTCTTAATAGGAGCAAACGAATGAACGAACAATATTACGATGCTGTATTAAATATAAAAACTGTCGGCGAGCAAAAAGGATTTAATAAGTCTATGCATTATCACCGTTATGAACCGACGCCATATAGTGGATTAGATGAGTTATTGAATCAATATGAAATAAGAAGTAGCGACCAGGTTGTAGATTTTGGGTGCGGAAAAGGACGATTAAACTTTTACATGCACCATAAGTGTGGTGCTTCGGCCGTTGGGATTGAAATGAATGAAGAGTTTTATAAAGAAGCAATGGATAATCGTGATCGTTATGCGCGAAAAGTGAGAAACAGTAAAGATAAAATTCGGTTTGAATGTTGTTTAGCGCAGGAATATGAGATTGATCCACGTGATAACCGGTTTTATTTCTTCAATCCATTTTCTGTCCAAGTATTTATGAACGTAGTAAATAACATTTTACTTTCGGTAGAAGAAACGGAGAGAGAAGTAGATATCATTTTATACTATCCTTCTGAAGATTATATTTTCTTCTTAGAGAACCAGACTGCGTTTGAGTTGAAGAGGGAAGTAAGGTTGCCTGGTGCTTATGAGAAGAATGGAAATGAGAGATTTTTAGTTTATACATTAGGATTATAAAAAAAGCAGGTGCCTTGGCACCTGCTTTTTTAAAACTCACGTCTATATAATTAGTTACGGATTAAGTAATCAAATGCACCTAAAGCTGCGTTTGCACCTGAACCCATAGAGATGATGATTTGTTTGTACGGATTATTTGTACAGTCACCTGCAGCAAACACTCCTGGTACGTTTGTAGCACCGTGCTTATCTGTTACGATTTCACCGCGAGCGCGTTCAACTGTTTCGCCTAACCAGTCTGTGTTTGGCACAAGACCGATTTGAACGAATACACCTTGTAATTCAACGTGATGAACTTCTTCAGTTTCACGATCGATGTAAGAAATACCGTTTACTTTGTCAGTACCAGTAATTTCTTTCGTTTGAACGTTTTTCAGAACAGTTACGTTTGGTAAGCTGTTAAGACGTTCTTGTAATACAGCATCAGCTTTTAATTCTGGCATGAATTCAAGAACAGTTACATGCTTAACAATACCTGCTAAGTCGATAGCTGCTTCGATACCAGAGTTACCTCCGCCGATAACCGCTACGTCTTTTCCGATGAATAATGGACCGTCACAGTGTGGGCAGTATGCTACACCTTTATTTTTGAACTCAGCTTCACCTGGTACGCCAACATTACGCCAGCGAGCACCTGTAGAAACGATTACGCTCTTACTTTTCAGAACAGCGCCGTTTTCAAGTTCCACTTCAATAAGTTCTTTTTTCTCTAAACGTTTCGCACGTTGTAGATTCATTACATCGATGTCGTATTCTTTTACGTGCTCTTCAAGACTTGCTACTAGCTTAGGACCTTCAGTGCGTTTTACGCTGATGAAGTTCTCAATGCCCATAGTATCCATTACTTGACCACCGAAGCGCTCAGCAACGATACCAGTGCGGATGCCTTTACGTGCTGCATAAATTGCTGCACTTGCACCAGCAGGGCCGCCACCAACAACAAGAACATCGTATGGATCTTTATCAGAAAGCTCTGATGCATCTGGACCGTTACCCATTTTAGCTGAAATTTCTTCAAGTGTCATACGACCGCTTCCGAAAGATTCGCCGTTTAGGTACACAGTTGGTACTGCCATGATGTCTTTACTTTCTACTTCCTCTTTGAATGCAGCGCCATCAATCATAGTATGTGTAATACCAGAGTTAAGAACGCTCATTACGTTAAGAGCTTGTACAACATCAGGACAGTTATGACAACTTAGGCTGATATAAGATTCAAAATGATATTCGCCTTGAATGTTTTTGATTTGATCGATTAATTTTTGTTCAACTTTTGGAGCACGTCCACTAACTTGAAGTAAAGCTAACACTAATGAAGTAAATTCGTGTCCTAATGGAATACCAGCGAATACGACACCAGTGTCTTCACCAGGGCGATTTACGCTAAAGCTTGGTGTTCTCTCTAATTCAACTTTTTCTACTGTAATCTTAGATGACATAGTAGCTAATTCGTCTACTAGAGCTAACATATCTTTAGATACGTTATCGTCTCCTGCACTTACTTTAAGTAAAATATCGTTCTCCATTAACTGAAGGTATTGGGATAGTTGTGTTTTTATATCTGCATCTAGTATCATTTTGATCGAACTCCTTAGATTTTGCCTACAAGGTCAAGGCTTGGTTTAAGTGTTGCAGAACCCTCTTGCCATTTAGCTGGGCAAACTTCACCTGGGTTGTTACGTACGTATTGAGCTGCTTTAATTTTGTTAACAAGAATGCTTGCGTCACGGCCGATACCGTCAGCATTGATTTCCATAGATTGGATAATGCCGTCTGGATCGATGATGAATGTACCACGAGCAGCAAGACCTTCTTCTTCCATTAAAACGTTGAAGTTTGTAGTGATTGTGCGAGTTGGGTCACCAATCATAATGTATTCGATTTTGCCGATAGTTTCTGAGCTATCATGCCATGCTTTGTGAGTGAAGTGAGTGTCTGTAGATACAGAGTATACTTCAACGCCTAAGTCTTTTAGAGTTGCATATTGGTTTTGTAAGTCTTCAAGTTCAGTTGGACAAACGAATGTGAAGTCTGCTGGGTAGAAACAAACTACGCTCCATTTTCCTTTTAAACTTTCGTCAGTAACTTGGATAAATTCTCCATTATGGTAAGCATTAGCTTTAAACGGTTTTACTTCTGTGCCGATTAATAACATATTAAAATTCCTCCTAAAGGTTGGTTTTGAGCATCGGAAATTAGTTTGCTCATAAAATATATTTTTTAATTAACTATAATAATTCTAATTCGATATTAATTATCATATAGAAGTGGTTATTTTGTCAAGAGAATAAACCAACTTTATACCAATTTAATTAATATTTATTCTCAATTAAGGATGCTAGGGAATTAAAAGGTAATTTTCAAGTCATAAATTTTCAATGAGTGTTTGAAAGAGTAGTGTGTATGTTAGAGACATAGTGTAAGTATAAATTCTTAGGAAGGAAATATTTCTTAGAAGTTGTAGATTTGAAAAGGAACTGCTTACTTCTATTTTACAAAGAATTGTGAGATAAATAAAACAAAATGTATCGGAATCTTTGTGAACAATTATTGTCATCATAAATATATATAATAAGAAGTATATTGCAATGAGAAATAGAAACATTGACGCTCATTTCTAACAAGATATAATAAAAGCGAGATATGTATTGCAATAGAGAAGATATAGTATAGATTGAAAAAACTTCAGTCTATTATTTTTTACGGCTTTTAGAAAACGTTTACATTTAGTGTGGAGGGGAAACCATGTCTAAGTTCACGAAGTATTTTTTAATGGAAGCTAAAGATGTAATTGCATATGTGCAAGAGAAATTACCTAGGTTCGAGCATGCAAAGGGGCTAAAGTGTAAAGAAATAGGTGATGGTAATTTAAATTATGTGTTCCGCGTTTGGGATGAACAGAAGAACATTTCTGTCATTGTGAAGCAAGCTGGGGATACAGCGCGTATTTCAGATGAGTTTAAGTTGTCGACGAATCGAATCCGTATAGAATCAGATGTTTTGCGATTAGAAGGAGAGTTAGCATCTGGACTGGTGCCAAATGTATATTTGTTTGATAGTGTGATGAATTGTTGCGTGATGGAAGATTTATCAGATCACACAATATTGCGTACAGCACTCATAAATCATCAAATGTTTCCGAGGCTTGCTGATGATTTAACTACTTTTATGGTAAATACTCTTCTATTAACATCAGATGTTGTAATGAATCATAAAGAGAAGAAGGAACTCGTGAAAAATTATATAAATCCTGAGTTATGTGAGATTACAGAGGACCTCGTATATTCAGAGCCATTCACAAACCATAATAAACGCAACGAATTGTTTCAATTAAATGAGGGATGGATTAGAGAGCATATTTATAGTGATAAAGAACTTCGTATGGAAGTAGCAAAACTTAAGTTTTCTTTTATGACGAATGCACAAGCGCTACTTCACGGTGATTTACATACTGGTTCTGTTTTTGTAAAAAGTGATTCTACAAAGGTTATTGATCCTGAATTTGCTTTTTATGGACCTATGGGATATGACGTTGGGAATATAATGGCGAATTTAATGTTTGCATGGGTGAATGCAGATGCAGTGATGCAATCTGGTATGGAGAAAGATACATATATGAACTGGCTAGAATCTATCATGATTGATGTAATTGATTTATTTAAGAAGAAGTTCTTAGATGCTTGGGATATTCATGTGACAGAGGTTATGGCGAAGGAAGAAGGCTTTAACCAAGTTTATTTACAATCTATATTAGAGGATACAGCTGCAGTGACGGGTCTTGAGTTAATTCGTCGTATTGTTGGTCTAGCGAAGGTAAAGGATATTACTTGTATTGAGAATGATGCAGCGCGTGCTAGAGCGGAGCGAATTTGTCTTCAGGTAGCGAAGAAGTTTATTTTACAAGCGAATCGATATAAAACAGGTAGCAGCTTTGTAGAAACGTTAAGAAAACAAATGCATAGTGCGAAATAAGGGGAGAAGATGATGGCAGAGCAATTAATACCAATTCAGTGGAAAGATGATGCTTTAGTGTTGTTGGATCAAACGGTATTGCCGAACGAAGTAGTCTATGAATCTTTTAAAACGGCTGAGGGTGTTTGGGATGCGATTCAAGTAATGAAAGTACGAGGAGCGCCGGCAATAGGTGTTTCAGCAGCCTATGGTGTGTATTTAGGGGTAAAGGAAGTTGCTGAAAGTTCGGCGGAAGAATTCATAGAGGAAGTAAAAAAGGTATGTGCATATTTAGCAACCTCAAGACCGACGGCAGTAAATTTATTTTGGGCACTTGAAAGAATGGAAAGTGTAGCGAAAGAGAATGCTAACTTATCAATTGCGCAGTTGAAAGATAGATTATTAGAAGAAGCAAAAGAGATTCATAGAGAAGATGAAGAAATTAACCGTCAAATTGGAGAACACGCATTAACATTATTCCATGATGGCATGGGAGTATTAACGCATTGTAATGCAGGGGCGTTAGCAACGACGAAGTACGGTACTGCGACAGCTCCAATGTACTTAGCGAAAGAAAAAGGATGGGACTTAAAAATCTATTCGGATGAAACACGCCCTAGATTACAAGGTTCAACGTTAACGGCATTGGAACTACAGCGAGCGGGAATCGATGTAACGGTCATTACAGACAATATGGCAGCAATGGTCATGTCACAAGGGAAAATTGATGCGGTAATCGTTGGATGTGACCGCGTAGCAGCAAACGGGGATGTAGCAAATAAAATTGGAACATTAGGCGTATCTATTTTAGCTAAATACTACAACATTCCGTTTTATGTAGCAGCACCAACACCGACAATCGACTTAAAAACACCGACAGGAAAAGAAATTCCAATCGAGGAAAGAGATGCTTCTGAAGTGATCAATCGCTTCGGACAATATTCTGCTCCGAAAGAAAGTAAAGTATATAATCCGGCATTTGATGTTACGCCATATGAAAATGTAACAGCGATTATTACGGAAAAAGGGATTGTGGAAGCACCGTTTACGGAGAACTTAAAAAAGCTATTTTAGTAAGTAGATATATAGTCAGTCATCATAAGCTTCATACTTAGGGGGATGTATATGTTATTACAAAACGAAAGAGAAGAAATTGTAGCGTATGGAAAGAAAATGATCTCCAGCGGCTTAACAAAGGGGACTGGGGGTAATATTAGTATTTTTAATCGTGAACAAGGGCTTGTTGCAATTAGCCCAAGCGGTTTAGATTATTATGAAACGAAGCCTGAAGATGTAGTTATATTGAATTTAGATGGTGAAGTGATAGAAGGAGAGAGAAAACCATCAAGCGAGCTCGATATGCACCTTATTTTTTATAGAAATCGTGAAGATATAAATGCGCTTGTGCACACACATTCTCCTTATGCGAAGACAATTGCATCATTAGGATGGGAACTTCCTGCTGTGTCATATTTAATTGCTTTTGCAGGTCCAAATGTTCGCTGTGCACCGTATGAAACATTTGGTACGAAGCAATTAGCAGAGGCAGCTTTTGAAGGAATGATTGATCGTCGTGCAGTTTTACTTGCGAACCATGGTTTAATGGCCGGAGCGAATAATATAAAAATGGCGTTTACTATTGCAGAAGAAATTGAGTTTTGTGCTCAAATTTATTATCAAACGAAAAGTGTCGGAGAACCGAAGTTATTGCCAGAAGACGAGATGGAGAATTTGGCGAAGAAGTTTGAAGGGTATGGGCAGCAGTAGAATGAAATGAAGACCCCCTCAAGAAAAAATCTTGAGGGGGTTTCTTTATGCTTTCTTAAGCAACAGATACATAAAGTAAGGAGCACCAATTAAAGCAACGACAATACCTGCTGGGATGCCATTAGGCTCAACGATGTTTCTTCCGATTGTATCTGCTAATAGCAATAACCATCCGCCGATTAAAACGGCGATTGGCATGAAGATTTGATGCCTTGGACCTACTAAAGATTTTGCGATATGAGGAGCCATTAGTCCAATAAAGCTAATTCCTCCTGTTACGGAAACAGCAGCGGCAGCAAGTGCAACGGCTGCGATTAATAAATATCTTCGTTCTTTTTCAATTTCAATTCCAACACCGATTGCGACTGGCTCGTTTAGTGCTAGTATATTTAATCGATTTGCTTTATAGAAGACAAATGGGATTAATACGATTAGCCATGGAAGCATTGCTAAAACAAATGTCCAGTCATCCCCCCAAATGTTTCCGGCAATCCATTTTGCAATAAAGTCTACTTTCATACGATCTGCGGATGAAATAAGGACAATCATCGCTCCAGATAGTGCAAATGAAAAACCGATACCGGTTAATGTTAAGCGTATTGGCTGAAGGCCTGTGGATTTGCTATATGAAAATACGTAAATTAGAACAGCTGTTAGAAACGCACCGATAAATCCAACGACTGGTAGTAGGTAAAGAAATGAACCTACGTCTATTGGGAAGTATAAAAAGAAAACAGCAACTGCAACACCAGCTCCAGAATTGATTCCGAGAATACCAGGTTCAGCTAAATCATTTCGGGTAATTCCTTGCAGGATAGCCCCTGATAAAGCGAGAGCCATACCAGCTAATAATGTAATAACAATTCTAGGTAGTCGTAAAGAATATAAAACGAATTCTTCTTTAAATGTACCTTGTCCCATCAGCGTTGGGATTAACCTGTCATAGGAGAGGGCGGCAGAACCGAGCCCCATTCCAATTACAATAGTTGTGATGATAAGTATAAGTAATGCGAGTATGATAAGACGTTGTTTCTTTAGAATAGATTGCATCATGAGAAAGTTCTTCCTCCTTTACGTACAATGAATAGGAAGAATGGTAATCCTACAATTGCGACGATTGCAGCAACTGGTGTTTCGTACGGAGCGTTAATTGTACGTCCGATTGTATCGGCGAGCAGCATAAAGGAAGCACCAGCAATCGCTGACATCGGTATAACGAAACGGTAGTCTGGTCCAACGATTGGACGAACCATATGAGGTATCATTAAGCCGATAAATGCCATGTTTCCGACAAGTGCTACAGAAGCACCAGCAAGCAAGATAATAATGATAAATAAAATCGTTTTAATGACGATAATTTTTTGACCAAGTCCAACAGCAACTTCTTCACTGAAACTAAGGACTGTCAATTTCCTTGCAAGTAAAATAGCGATAAATATACTTATTGAAATAACAGGAATAATAATTTTTAATTGGCTCCAAGTCGTTCCAATTACGCCTCCAGCCGTCCAAAGTGATACATCTTGTGAAATTTTAAAGTAAATGCCAACGCCTTCTGAAATTGCAAGTAGAAATGCTGAAACTGCAGCACCAGCTAATACAATTCGAAGAGGGGAAAGTCCGCCCTTTTTCACCATGCCAATTCCAAATACCATAATAGCGCCAATTGCAGCACCGATAAAGCAAGCTAGTGTTAAGTAAAGGTAGCTTATAGAAGGATTGAAAGCAAGTGTTAGTGCAAGTGCAGCATTTGCTCCACCAGATAGCCCTAATAATCCAGGGTCTGCAAGCGGATTTCGTGTTAATCCTTGCATAATTGCTCCAGAAACAGCAAGTCCAGCTCCTACAAAAATAGCGGCAACTTCACGTGGTAAACGTATTTCGCGAATAATAGATATTTTGTCTCCTTTAGAGGAGGAAGTGAGTGCTAACCATACATCTTTTATAGAAGTATCTGCAGCACCTAACACCATTGCGAACATAAAAATAAGAAAGAATGCAATGATACTCAAAATTAATTTGTATGTAAAAGCCATGGAACGTGGATTTTCGTGATCTTTTGTCATTCGTTTCACATCTTTTCTTTTCATAGAATAAAGGAAGAGGAATTCTTAAATTAAGAATTCCTCATGTTTGTATTATTGACCAAGAAAGCTCTTCTTGAAGAAGTCTAGCTGGAAATCTAATGTAAGTGGATCATTGAAATAGAATTCCATCATGTTTGCTTCATATACACGATTATTTTTTACTGCTGGAATGTTTTTATATGATTCTGTCTCTTGGAATGAGTTATCAGTATCTTTGTTTTTACTTACGATTAAGTAATCACCAGCGAACTCAGGTAATACCTCAGTAGATAATGCGTAGTATCCTTCTTTTAAAGCTTTTTCTTTTACTTTTTCAGGCATTTTTAATTTCATTTCTTGGTAAAGAATTTCTGTTCCACGGCCCCAGTTTTCGCCGTATACATAAAGCTGTTTGTTGAAATTTTCAACAACAGAAACTGTTGCATCTTCACCGATCTTAGCTTTAATGTCTTTTCCAGCTGTTTGTGCGCGTTTCTTGAAATCATCAACCCAAGTTTTTGCTTCTTTTTCTTTATTTAATAATTTACCGATTTCTAAGTGTTGTGTTAAGTAATCAACTTTTCCGTAAGTGTATGTTACAGTAGGAGCGATTTTCTTTAACTTATCAACATTTTTAATATTGGATAAACCAATGATTAAATCTGGATTTAATTCTGCAATCTTTTCAACATTCTCATCTGATACTTCAGCAACATTTTTAAGCTTGCTATCAAAACGTGGGTTTTGTTTAGACCATGAATCTACCCCAACAAGATTTACACCTAATGACATTACGTTACCAGCGAATGATGATAGGACAACAACACGTTGTGGATTTGCTGGAACTTCAACTTTACCATTTTCAGATTGGTATGTAATTGTTTCTGACTTCTTACCTTTTGCGTCGTTCTTCTTGTCTGTTGAACCATTGCTACAAGCACTCATAACAAGGACGAACAGAACTGTTAGTGAAATAAATAATTTTTTCATCGTCTTTCTCCTTTGGATAGATGATATGTGATATACAATAAATTGTTTAACTGCAATCTCTTTGAAAGAGTAGTGGTAATACAAAAGTCTTGAATATGAGATTTCACAATATAGTATTGACCATATTAATGAGAGAAGATGTAATCTCACAGTTGCTAATAATTAACAAATTGATAATGATTATCACTATTGATTCTTTAAATAATATAATTTTATATAGGTGTATTGTCAATAGTAATTTTGATTGTAAATTTTGCGGAAACAGGTTATATTTTATTGAGAATGATAATCAATGACTAATAGCTGAGGAGTGAACACGAATGAATCAAGAAGAATTGTTTGATGTAACCGTGATAGGCGGAGGGCCTGCGGGGCTTTATTCAGCTTTTTATAGTGGACTAAGAGAGATGAAAACGAAAATAATAGAATTTCAACCACAGTTAGGTGGTAAAATACATGTTTATCCGGAGAAAATGATTTGGGATATTGGCGGATTATTACCGGTTACTGGCGAGAAATTAATTGAGCAACTTGTACAACAAGGATTAACATTTCAGCCTGAAGTTGTATTGAATACAAAAATAGAATCAATTATTCGTAATAAAGATGGTATTTTTGCGTTGAAAACAAGCAATGGAGAAGAACATTTTTCAAAAACAGTGATCGTCGCAACTGGGAGTGGTATATTGAATCCACAAAAGTTGTCAATTGAAGGTGCGGAGAGATTCGAAGTCTCAAATTTAAATTATACAGTTAAATCGCTAAAACGTTTCAAAGATAAAACGGTAATTATTTCAGGTGGAGGGAACTCTGCAATTGATTGGGCGAATGAATTAGAACCAATCGCGAAAAAAGTTTATTTAACATATAGAAAAGAAGAATTATCTGGTCACGAGGCACAAGTCAAACAACTTATGAATAGTTCAGCAGAATGTTTCTTTAATACATCGATTACAAAATTAATTGCTGGTGATAACCATGAAACGATTGAATATGTAGAATTAACAAATCATGAAACGGGAGAGGTTTCTCAGTTATCTATCGATGAAGTTATTATTAATCATGGATATGAACGTGACATTACATTATTGGAAAATAGTGAGCTAGATGTCGCAATTGTAGATAATTACTTTATTGCAGGGAATGCAAATAGTGAGTCCTCGGTAGACGGATTATATGCTGCTGGAGATATTTTAAAGCATGACGGAAAATTACATTTAATTGCAGGGGCATTCCAAGATGCTGGAAATGCTGTGAATAAAGCGAAACAATTTATTCAACCAGATGCAAGTGAGTACGGAATGGTTTCTTCTCATAATGAAGTATTTAAGAAGAGGAATCGAGAATTGATTAAGCAGATGATAAAATAATAAGGTGAAACTTTAATTAGTGGGGGGCCATCCCCCCACTGATTATCAGCCCGCACCAATCGGGCTTTTATTTCCCACAAATAGCGGGATAAAGGAACAAGTATACCCCCACTTACTTCTCTATTCGATTAGATGAGAGATGTAAGTGGGGGTTTTCCTGTTTACTATATTTTCAATCATGATAATGACACCGGTTTCATTAGTTCATGTGACATGAACGTTTTATTTGTAATCTCTCTAGAAAACAATGAATCTAGGATTGGTTTATGCTGTCCCTTTTTCCTGTTCATTAGGAAATGGCATATTTAGTATAGACGCAATGTATTGTTTTCCGTGTTTTCGAGCTAATGATTCTAATATTTGGCGAACGCGTTTTGTAAGATGACCTTGTTTTTTTATAGCCTCACAATATGCGTCATAGAAAACGTATTTAGCCCAAAGGAAATCATCTTGTTGGAATAAGAAATGATTTTTGTACCATTCGCCAATTGTATGATAGCAATTGTTTTCATGTACTGCTGCACTTTGTGAAAGAATACGATCGGATAAAGAATTAGATAGATGAGAAATTGTGTTGTCTGTTTCAACTCGTAATGTTTTTTCTAACATTGTAATGATGTGACGAGTAGCCATATGTTAACTCTCCTTTGTGTAAATGGGTAATACCATTCTATATTTAAAAAAATACTTACTATACTATTATACAATATATGGAATGCATCTACCTGCTTTTTAATTTGTATTTACAAAATCTTTTTTATTTGTTTACAAAAATAAAGTAAGATACAGTATATATATGAAAAAATAATAAAGGAATGAACACATTGTATATAACGATAGAAGAGGCTGCGGAGTATTTGAAATTACCAAAATCGTATGTTGAAGACTTAATTCAGCAAAAGAAAATTCGTGCACTGTTTGATGGAGAGCAATATTTAATAAACAAGGAACAGTTTAATACACATTTAGAACAAATGGAGAAATATAAGCAGTTAGTGGAAGAAATATTAAACGAACCAATTCCAGAAGATATGGATGTTAAAGACGAAGATTAAATTTATAAAAAGCCCCCGTATTAAGATATGCAGAAATGTATCTTAATACGGGGGCTTTTTATATTAAGGGATGAAAAAGTCATCCAAAAACTTAGAGTTACTTTAAGGGAAAGAAGATTTTATAGGGATTAGTACTATTAGTTAAAAGCATATTTTTTCATAGCGGGGACAAACATAGCGAACATAACCTGTACAGATACATATACTATCAGTGCAAAAGCTTATAAATTAATGGAAGGGGTTTTCTCGTGAGTTTATTTAATTGGGATTTTTTGGAAGATTTAATTGGATCTTATGTAAGAATAAACAGAGGTGGACCAGAATCTCAAAAAGGAGCAATAGTATCAGTATATGCGGACTACTTCGTATTACAGAATGAAAAAGGAGAGTACCATTACTACCAGCTTCGCCATCTGAAAAGCATTACAAAAAATACGAAAGATGGTGGAATAGCTGATTCTGGAGGGGCGGAAGAAGACGCTGCAGAAGACTTTGAAACGCTACTTCAAGGATTCAAATACCGCTGGGTGAAAATTAATCGTGGTGGTCCAGAGAAAATTGAAGGTATTTTACAAGATGTTTCTAGCGATTATGTAACGTTAATTATAAAAGAAGAAGTTGTATTAATTGCACTATCTCATATTAAAAGTGTTAATTATAATGCACCAGTAAGTGGAGAAAGCGATGAGAGTAGTGATGAGAGTAGCGATGAGAAAAGTAATGAAAACAGCAATAATTCAAGTCGAGCTCGTGCACTAAGACAATCAAGTAGAGGAAGATAATACAGAAAGGAGGGTATGAACTTGAAGAGTGTAGTATGCTGTGATCAAATCAAAGGTTTAGTCGGTGAGAATGTAAAAGTAAATCTTCGCGGACCGGAAAGTCGAGTAGGTGTACTGTTATTGTTAGGAAAAGATTATCTTACACTACAATTACCAAATGGAGAATTAGTGTATTATCAGCTGAAACATGTGAAGAGTCTAGTCAGGAAAGTGAAAGAAGCACAAGGAGAATATGGTTCATGTTTCTATGCTGATGAAGATACTTTTTTAGATGTATTAAATGACTTGAAGTATAAATGGATAAAGATTAATCGTGGTGGGCCAGAGTGTGTGGAAGGTTTATTAAGTGATATACATGATGGAAGTATTACACTAGTAAACGGTGATGAGGTCATTTATGTAATTAATTCTCATATTAAGAGTGTGAGTCAAGTAGTTAAAAGTAAAAAGAATGAAGAAGAATAATGTTTAATAAATAAGAGGGGCATTATGATTGAAAGTGAAGAACGATTTCATATTTCGCTGCAATAATTTCGCGGTATATGAAAAAGAATTCTTACTATTAAAAGACAGAACATTGCCCCTGATTATTTTTTTGAAATGGAAGACAGAAAAGCGCAATTTCATAGAAAGGAGGATATAGATGAATGAGTTAAACAAGAACATTGGGGAAAATATATACGTTAAATTAATCGGTGAAAAAAGGTTTAGAGGTATATTAATTGATGTAGGAAATGATATTGTAGTTCTTTACAATGGACAAGACTATGTATATATATCTTTATACCATGTCCAATATTATAAATTTTTGAGAGGGCATGATGAAGAAATATTAAAACCAGATGTGGACTCTGTAATTAAGAGAGAATCACCTTCAATTTCTTTGAGGAAAGTATTAAGCACATCTAAAGGGATTTTTACAGAAATTTATGTGGCAGGAAATGCTCCAATACACGGTTATGTTACAAGTGTAATGAACGATTATATTGTTTTTTATAGCCCGGTTTATAAAACGGTATATATATCTTTAAAGCATTTGAAATGGTTAATTCCTTATAAAGAGAACCAAGTACCTTATTCCCTCAACAAAAATGAACTCCCCGTAAATCCATTAAATATTACTTTAGCTAGAACATTTGAAGAACAGCTTATTAAAATGGCTGGGAAAATTATGGTTTTTGATTTAGGTGAGGAATATAACAAAATCGGAAAGATGGCGAAAATTGATGAAGGACATATTGAAATATTAAAAGCACGTGACGCAAAAATGTATGTGAATATTCAACATGTGAAATCTGTCCATTGTCCGTAAGCTAGTTTAAAGGGCTGGCTTTTTCTTTTATATATGTGGAAGAAAAGGTCGAGCCTGTTTTTTTACCGTTATTTGGATATGGGGGGGAAGTGAATTGAATATATAAGTATGTTCCTGTTTTTACTTATAAAGAGGTAACCTTGTACTACATTATAAAAAAAGATGTACGAGCTACTTTTTGTTGTATTCAATTCACTTTTTGAGTAAGTGCTGCTTAACTAATTTATTAAAGGGGTTTTATTTGTGGAGCAGTTTCCAAATTCGTTTTCGATTACGTTGCTTGGCAGTGCTGGTGGAGCAGCAAAAGCAGTGTTAGCAATTTTGAATCAAGCGGTAGTAAATGAAAAAGATCCAATTTATGACGTCATAAAGAATGTGAATTTTCATTTGGTGGATATAAAACAAAAAGATAAAAGTTATTATGATGAGTTGTTTCCAAATTTGAAAGAGCAATTTTTTTTATATGAAATAAATCTTCAAGATGTAGTCAAATTTAAACAACATTTAAAAGAAAAAAGAACGAAGGTTGTTATTGATGTTTCAGGCGCAGATACAATTAGGGTACTGAGTTGTTGTAATGACCTTGGTATTTGTTACATTAATTCGGCTTTGGAAAATGAGGCAGTAGATCAAGACGATAGTTTACTTGGTTTTCAGCTTACGGAAAGGTATACGAGGTTTGAGAAGGAGAAAGAAACATTTACAAATACAAGAGCGATTATAGGATCAGGTATGAATCCTGGTGTTGTTCAATGGATGGTTGTTGAGCTTATGAAAGAACGTCCAAATGAAAAGCCACGAGCATGCTATATTGTAGAACATGATACTTCGTTTTTGAGTGATAAAGGGTTAATAAAACCTCATACACTTTATGCATCATGGGCAGTAGAGCGTTTTCTTGATGAAGCGATATGGAGTTATCCTATGTATATGAGTCATCATCGTCCACTTTACTTTTATGAGGATGTATATGCTTCAGAGTATAAGGTAAAGTTAGGTGAAAAAGAATTTTACGGTTGCTTAATGCCGCATGAAGAAGTTTTAATTTTGGGGAAATCTTTTAATATGGAAGTTGGTTTTCTTTATCGGATCAATGAGTATACAACAAACTTAATTAGACAGAACTTAGATAAAGTAGAAGATTTATGGAATTGGAATCGTAAAGTATTTAATCCAGCAGAAGAAGATATTGTAGGAGAAGATTTAGTCGGTGTGTTACTCGTTTATGAAAATGGCGAGACATACATGTATAATGTAATGAATAGTAGCCAAGTTTTTCAAAAATATAAAACAAATGCGACTTACTTCCAAGTAGGGTGTGGAATTTATGCTGGCTTATGTAGTTTACTGTTAGATGCTTTTGGACAAGGTGCTTATTATGTAGAAGAATTATTATTAAATACTGAAAGTAAGTATGGGGAATATTTAAATTTATATATGAAGGATTTTATAGTAGGGCATAATGATTTTACAGATGGATTACTACATGATAGGGTAAGAATGATATAAAATGTGACTAAAAAGGAAGGAGGTGTATATCTCCTTCCTTTTTAGCATTAGAAGGTTAATATTGCCCTGAAAGCAATTTCATAATTATAATTTAAAGGGATAACATTTGAAATGTTTGTTGGTATTGATCAAGAGGAGTTTTTATATGAACAAATACAGGAGCTTGATTTATGAAGAAAGAGAAGCTTTAAAAAGTATTTATATTATTATTCTATATTATATTCTTTTCATATGACATTATCTATTATTTCGCTTATCCCGCTATGAATATTAATGAAGCAAGGATAGGGTGGCCAGAAGGTGGTATGGGAATAGGCGTATATATATTAGTAATATCCTTATTTCCTATTTCGATATACCTTCAAAAACAATGCTATGTATATTTTGTAAAATATTTATTTTTAATTGGGTACATGCTTATTGACCTTATTAATAACTTAATGATTTATTTACACAGTGATCGTGTTTTTGAAAATGGAAATATGGTTGAAATATTTTTAATTTTATTTGCACCGATTTTCGTGAATAGAAAATATTTTTATTTTGTTTCCTGTAGTGTAATTGGAAAATATGTATTTTTCACGCTGTTATTGCAAGATATAAAAATTGTGATTCCGCTTGTTTTATGTGTATTCTTTTGTATTATTTCACATTCTCTGTTAAAACGTTTCCAGTCTTATGTAAGAACAGTTGTTGAGATGATGAGCAATATGAAAGAGACCGAAAATTTAGCTGTTATTGGGACTATGTCTACAACAATTGCTCATGAAATTCGAAACCCATTAACAGCTTTAAAAGGATTTACACAAATTCAAAAGGAAAGAAATCTTGAAGATACGATGAGTTATGAGATTATGCTGCAAGAAATTGAGAGAATTAATGAGTTTGTTAGTGAATTGATGTTATTAGGAAAACCGAAACCAACAAATTATGAATGGTGTAATATACGGGAAATCCTTTTATATGTTGTACAGTTAATGGAAAGTTATGCGACTCAATATAAAGTGAAATTTCATTTGCAAGTAGATGGAAATTTACCCGTTATAAATGGTGATGATAAACAATTAAAACAAGTGTTATTAAACATTATCAAAAATGGAATAGAATCGATGCCAAAGGGTGGGGATATTCAGATTCGTGCATATAAAAAAGCTGGAGAGAATTTGTGTATTTCTATTGAAGATCAAGGTTTTGGGATAGAAAATGAGAAAATAGAAAAGATCGGAAAAGCTTTTTACACAACAAAGGAGAATGGTACAGGCCTTGGACTAATGATTACATATAAAATTATTGAAGAACATCAAGGGAGTATCGCGATTCAAAGTAGTATGGGCGTAGGAACGAAAGTGGAAATTTATTTACCAACAGTGTAGTACATTAGACGAAATTATTTTTCAGAAAAGTGTTCTTGTTGTGTAAATATAAACATTTTATAAAATGTTTCAAGAAGGGTTTTTTTTATAAAACACTTCGTTTATAATGGAGGAAAATATCGACATAGAGCTTTTAGCTCGTGTAACGGTTCGGTAGTGTTATGAAAAGAAAAGAAGGGGTGCACGCGCATCCTTTTTTCTATGCAGATATGATGAAAGGGGTGGTATGATGGAATTAACATTAAATTCAACTGTATGTTTACACACAATTCAATTTCGAAAAGAGCAAAAGAATTATATTGTAAAAGATACGATTACAGGAGAGACATATGAAATGCCGCCACTTTGGATTGATGCACTAGCAATGATGCGTGACGGCTTTTTATTGGGAGAAATAGAGGAGAAATTAAAAGAAGAGTATCCGGCCGAAGACGTAAATATGGTAGCATTTACGAGGCAATTGTTAGAGCTAGAACTTGTCGAAATGGTGGATGGAGAAGAGATAGCTTGTACAAAGAAGAGAGATAAAGATTATTTAGCTTGGTTACGCCCAAGAGTGGAACAATTCTTTTTAAACTTAAATAAAAAATATAAAAGCAAAGGTCAAAAGTGATCTTTGCTTTTTTTTGTAGGCCGTGTTTAAAAAATAACAGCGAATGCTCTTGCGAAAGCACCGTCACTATCTTTAATTTTTAAAGGTGCTGCCGAGAAAAAGAAACGTTTCGCTTTAATAGCATCTAGATTTGTTAAGTTTTCAATTAAGTAAATGTTATTCCCTAGTAATATGTGATGAATCGGCGATGTTTCTGTCGTTACCTCATCAGGAGAAATAAAATCTAAACCAACTGATTTTACTTTTAATTGAACCAGTTCTTCAGCTAATTCTTCGGAAAGATAAAACGCTTCTATCTAATAAGCGGCTGTATTCCACTTATTAGATAGATTGGAATGGAAAATGACAATATCATCTTCTTTTATATCGGTATTATGCAATACTTCCTTAGGTAACCTTCTCTCTTGAATATGAGTTACATCGATAAGAACGGCCTCACCTACAAATTGCTTTAGGGGTAATTGATCGATAGTGGTTGCACCTGAAATGAAATGCGCAGGGGCATCGCGATGTGTACCTACATGAACGACAGAATGAAAATCTGTAACTTGATAGCCCGTCTCTTCAACGTTTGTAATTGCTTCTAGTTGGATTTTTGGCGTTCCAGGAAATTGAGACATATTGTTTTCAAATGTTTGTGATAGGTCGATTACTTTCATTTTGAATACCTCCAATATATGTTTTAAAATATAAAAAACTCATCTTTCATAATCAAGAAAGATGAGCTTTGCACACAATGGTTAAGTTTTATCTTGCAAAATGCATTGCATTTTGCAGGAATTAGCACCTATTCAGTTTGTATAAACTGAGGTTGCTGGGCTTCAAAGGGCCGGTCCCTCTGCCTCTCTTGATAAAGGAATATTTAGTTTTAATATTTTGATTTTTAAATATTTGAATTGTAATTCATTTCCTTTTTTTAGTGCAATACAAAATAGGTATTCACCCAAATAAAGTTGCTCGCATATTGTAGCTTATGTAAATAGAATGCTGCGAAGGAGTGAGTGCAGTGACAGGTAATGTATTGAATTATTATGCCGGTGGAAATACAGCTAGAGGATTTCATAATTTATACGAAGAGAATTTAAAAGGGCTAGACAGGTTGTTTATTTTAAAGGGTGGTCCAGGAACTGGGAAATCTTCTTTAATAAAGGCAATAGGTCGTGAATGGGCTGAAAAAGGATATGATATTGAACTTTTGCATTGTTCTTCTGATAATAAGTCAGTTGATGGAGTGATTATCCCAAAATTAAAAGTAGGAATTGTTGATGGAACATCACCGCATGTTATTGAGCCCAAAATGCCAGGGGTTGTGGAAGAGTATATTAATTTAGGAGTTGCTTGGGACTCAGATAAATTAAGAAAGCAGAAGTTAGAAATTGAACGATTTGTATCAGAAGCGAGCAAGGCTTTCCAATCTGCTTACGGATGTTTTAAAGAGGCATTAGTTATACACGATGAGTGGGAGAAAATATATATTAATAATATTGATTTTAACAAAGCAAATGAACTAACAGATCAGTTGATTCAGAAATTATTTACAGATAAAAAGGGGAAACAATCGATTGTGAAACATCGGTTTTTAGGAGCTGCTACACCGAAAGGAGCAGTTGATTTCGTTCCTAATTTAACAGAAGGATTACCACATCGTTATTTTATAAAAGGACGCCCTGGTTCAGGAAAATCAACAATGCTCAAAAAGTTAGCGCAGGCAGCAGAAGAAAAAGGGTTTGAAGTTGAAGTATATCATTGCGGATTTGATCCGAATAGTCTTGATATGGTTATTGTAAGAGAATTAGGATTTGCAATTTTTGATAGTACCGCACCACATGAATATTTTCCAAGTCGCGTGGGTGATGAGATTATAGATATGTATGCTCTTATTGTTACACCAGGGACGGATGAAAAATATGCTAAAGAAATTCGTGACGTTTCCATTCAATATAAGGCAAAAATGAATGAGGCGATGTCTTTCTTGGCAAAAGCGAAATCAGTTCGTGATAAATTAGAACGAATTTATATTGCTGCTATGGATTTTTCAAAAGTGGATGCATATAAAGAGGAAATTCAAAAAGAGTTTGAACGAATTACCGCTACTGTAATTGAAAAGAGAAAGTAGGCTTTATTGAACTGTCAGAAAATTTCTGGCAGTTATTTTAGTATGTAGTAAAATTAGTAATATATTTGTCGAATTTCCAAGGAAATAATCAAAAAATGGGGATGGTATGAAATGAGAGGGAGAATTGAATTAGAGCTAGAAAGAATTGAACAAGAGAATGATGTGAAAATTTTATTTGCAGTGGAATCAGGGAGTCGTGCTTGGGGATTTCCATCGAAAGATAGTGATTATGATGTTAGGTTTGTTTATATACATCCAGTAGAATGGTATTTATCAATTCATGATAAACGAGATGTAATTGAATATCCGATTAGTGATGATTTAGATATAAGTGGCTGGGATATTAAAAAGGCTTTGCAGCTATTCGCAAAGTCAAATCCAGCTTTACTTGAGTGGATTCGATCACCAATTTTTTATTCGAAAAACTCTAATTTTCCAGAGCAACTTCAACAAATGAGTGAAAAGAATTTCGATCCAAAAGCAACGATATATCATTACTTACATATGGCGTCGAAAAATTATCGTGAATTTTTGCAAGGTGAGAATGTAAAGTTGAAAAAGTACTTTTATGTATTACGTCCTATTTTAGCTTGTAAATGGCTAGAAGAGAAAGGGACATTGCCCCCAGTAGAATTTGACCGGTTAATTACGGAACTATCAGTAGAGCGTAGTGTATTGAATGAAATTGAAAAGCTACTAATAAAGAAAAGGGCGGGTACTGAATTAGATATTGGATTGAAAATTAATGTGTTGAATCAATTTTTAGAGGAACAAATTAATTATTATCAACAATATGTGAAAGGAATTAAAAAGGGATTGGGGATCGATATTGAGAGTTTGAATACACTATTTCGAGATATGCTGTTTGAAGTATATGAAAAAGAGCACAAGTGAGTTTGTGCTCTTTTTTATTTTGTAGGAGTAAAGAAAACCGATATAGCTGCAATAAGACCCGCAAATGAGGATAAGTGAAAAATTCCATGCCAATTTATATTGCATTGTCTATTCGTTATCAACTCGTTTTAATGGTTGATCTGCAGGACCTTCAATAACGTCGCCCTCAATTGAAAAACGGGAACCATGGCAAGGGCAATCCCACGTACAATCACCGTTATTCCATTCAACTTCACAGCCAAGGTGCGTACAAGTGGTGTCGACGATATGTAATTTTCCTTCTTTATCTTTATAAGCACCTGCTCGTTTACCGTTGACATGTACAACAGATCCCTCGCCAACTTCAAGATCTTCTGGTTTACGTAATGCGGTTTCAATTTTCCCTTCAATTAAATGTTTAGCAACATCAATGTTCTGAGAGAGAAATGTTTTTATATCTGGGTTTGCATGAAAGCGTGATGGTGCAAACAGCTCTTTATATGGGCTGTGAACTTTTAGAATGGAGTCCTTCAGTAAATGAGCTGCAACAGTTCCTGTTGTCATGCCCCATTTGCGATATCCAGTTGCAACAAATATATTTGGATTCCTTTCGTTAATATGTCCGATATAAGGAAGCTTATCTAGAGTGATTAAATCTTGTGCTGACCATCTATAGGGAACTTCATCTACTCCAAAAGTAGCTTCAGCAAAGGAATATAGTGCATCGTAATGAAGCATCGTATTAATTCCTTGTCCTGTTTTATGGCTCTCTCCGCCAATTAATATCAACTTTTCTCCATTGCTTGTCATATAACGTAAGGAGCGTTTTGGATCATCGATGCTTAAATACATGCCGCCCGGATAATCCGTTTTTGCTTTTATTGCGAGAGCATAGGAGCGTTCTGCATACATTCGCGTAAAGAAAAAGCTATTAGCATCATAAAAGGGAAAATGTGAACAAGAGACAATATATTTACAAGTGATGCGATGGTCACCCTTTGTAATTACTTGTGGATAATCTCCTTTTTCCACATCAATAGCTGTTGTTTGTTCATAAACCTTTCCGCCCATCTCCACAAACTTTTCTAAAAGTGTTTTTAAATAAAGGAGGGGGTGGAATTGCGCTTGATTTTTCATCACAAGTGCAGATTGTATGGGAATAGGAATCGGCAGGGATTGAACATATTCACAAGGAATATTTAATTTTTGATAGGCTTCATATTCTTTCGTTAAATTTCGCAGGCCATTATCGGTAGTTGTATATAAATACGAATCTTCATTTGTGAAATTACAGTCGATTTTATATGTTTGCACAGTGCCACTTATGAATTGTAGAGCATGATTATTTGATTCATAGTAAAGCTTGGCCTTTTCAACACCGAAATGATTTATTAATTCGTCGTAAATAAGATCATGTTGTGCTGTTACTTTTGCGGTTGTATGCCCAGTTGTTCCATTTAAAACAGAGCCGGAATCAATTAAAACGACTTTCATTCCTTCTTTAGCGAGTAAATAGGCGGTGGTAATGCCTGTAATGCCAGCGCCGATAACAGCAACTTCTGTCTTTATATTTTCGGATAGATGAGGAAAAGTAGGCAATTGAGTAGATTCAATCCAATAGGATGATGGTAACTGTGGAAATGTGTCATCTGTCATTTTGGAAACCTCCTAAATTAGAACAATTTTCCTTTTAATATTTCCATATTATATGGAATTCATGTATGTTGTTTTCGTAGCATTCTATTTTTATTAAACGAAAGATAAAATTATTTTAATATAATTATTTTATTAGGGGCAGTATGAAGAAGTAGGATTTATATAAAGCTCAATTCAAATGATTCGATTTGTTGATTATATAGAGAGTTCTTGAATAGGATAGAGTCTATGATGTTTAAGTGGATGTGTATATATAGCGGATAAAGCCTTATGAAATCTATGTTTTTTCTTTAGTGAAATAAAGTATAATTATAAAAATATAACCAACTTTTATTACTAGGTCATAAAAGTTGTTGACAATATAGAAATTCTATTGTTATGATTCATCATGTGGAAAGGTTGATAGAGAGTAAAAAGAGAAATGTTTTTCATTAATAATAAAAGCGAAAAAATAAGTGACGATAGAGTGAGTATATTTTCCTTATAATAGATGCTTTTTTAATCACCTAGTAAAATCAATCTGGAAGCAAGAATTGATATATGTAAGTTGCGCAAGGCGCGGCATAAGAAAGGGGCAAAAGGATGAAGGAGCTTCATACGTTTGGGTGGTATGCAGCACGTGTATCACCACATTTGCCGAAAAAAGCATTTAAACCAGTTCCTACTCGTTTATTTGGTGGACTGGCTTATTTGCTTGTGGCATTGGCGGGGTTAATATCGATTGGTGTATTTGAATTGAATGTGTGGGCTAATCTAGGAATTGCGATTGTTCTTGGATTATGTTTTGCTTCACTTGGGTTTTTAGGACATGAAATTTTACATGGAACTGTTGTAAGAAAGGCATGGCTTCGTGATTTCTTAGGCGCGATTGCATTTATGCCATTATCAACAGGCCCTAAACTTTGGAGAAAGTGGCATAATGCAACGCATCATGTTCATACGCAGCATGAAGAGAATGATCCAGATGCATGGCCGACACTTGAGAAGCTAAAAAAGAGTAAGTTTCTGAGTTGGGTATATCGTATGCCTCTTCATGTACGTTCATTCTTTAGTTTTCTGTCATTAACAATTCAATTTACATTGCATTCGACTCGAATGTTCTTTCATTTTATAAAAGAATTTAAGTCATCCAATCAAAAATCTGTATGGCTTCAACTTCTTTTGCCTTGGACAGTTTGGATTAGTTTATTGTTTATTATGGGACCTGGAAAATGGTTATTTGCATATGTGATTCCGTTGTTAATTGCTAACTTCATTGTAATGGCATATATCGCAACAAATCACCGCTTAAATCCAATTGTTCCAGTAAATGATCCTTTAGCAAACTGTTTATCAGTAACAGTGCCGCGCTGGGTAGACGTTTTACATTTCAATTTCTCATATCATACGGAACATCATCTGTTTCCTGCTATGAGCTCTAAATACTATCCGTTAGTAAAAGATAAAATTAAAGAAATGTGGCCGGAACGCTATCATGAGATGCCAATGACCAAAGCTTTGGCAGCGCTATGGAATACACCACGTGTGTATTATCAAGGAAGTGAATTAGTTGATCCGCATAGGGAGCATTTCTATGGTTCTTTAGGAAATGGACTAGACCCTCATAATATTTCATATCGTGAGGATCATATAGAGGAAAAAGAGAGTATTAAAAAAGTAAATCAATAATAGATATATTTTACGATGAAAAAGCAAGCTCTTTTAGAGCTTGCTTTTTGTTATAAAGAAACTTCTTTTTTGTTCTTTGCCTTGACTTGTATAGAGTTAGTTTCTTTTCGTTGTAGTCGTTTTTCTAAAAGATTAACAAGGTAAGTGAATAGAAGAACAAGTGCGAGATAATATACACCAACGATTATATATGTATCTAATTGTTGGAAGTTACCTGCGGCAATGGATAAACCTGATCCCCATAATTCGGACATTCCTACATAAGCAACGAGTGAAGAATCTTTTAATCCAATGATGAATTGGTTCCCTAGAGGAGGAAGCGATAGGCGAAATGCTTGTGGTAATATAATACGGCGCATCGCTAAAGGATAAGGCATACCTAAAGAGCGAGCGGCTTCTAATTGTCCTCGGTCAACGGATTGAATTGACCCTCGGAAAATTTCAGTAATATATGCACCGTTATGAATTGCTAAAGCAATTGCGCCTGCCCAAAAAGGGGTAAAAACAACAACGGATGTAATCCCAAAATAGAGAATGGCAATTTGAACAATTAAAGGTGTACCACGAATAATGGCGATATATACATGAGCAATACTATTTAAAACTTTATTGTTAGAGATTCGAAAAAAAGCGACTAGTAATCCAATTATTGAACCGAGTAATAGGGATGTTAGTGTTAATTGTAATGTGACTATAGTAGCCTTTAAGAGTGTGGGATAGGTAGAGATAAAAATTTCAAACATATGTGTCACCTCATATTGTATGGATTTTAGTAGGGAATGAAATACCCCACATGGAAAGTGGGGCATCATTTGTGAAATCTTTGAATAGCTAACTTACTTCGTTTTTTCCTCTTCTCCAAGAATATTACGCCCAAACCATTTTTCACTAATTTTTTCATACGTGCCGTCTTTGATAATTTCATCTAAAGCTTTATTTACTTTCTCAACCATTTCTTTATCATCTTTACGAATAGCAATTCCCATTTCATCAAGGTTTAATGGTTTGCCAGCTTCTTTTATATTTGATTTTCCTTCTTTAATCATTCGAAGACCAACCATTTGATCAGTGATCACTGCATCAACACGTCCAGGTTCTAAGTCCATAAGTGCAGTAATATCACTATCATATTCTGTAATTTGATCTGTATGTTTTGCAACAAGAGTTTTAAAGGTACTGGCTTTTACAACACCAATTTTCTTACCTTTCAAATCTTCTGGAGAAGAGATAGATGTATTCTTTTTAGCTACGAAAATCTGGGCCCCAGAGCGATAATATGGGTTTGAGAAACTAACAGCTTTTAATCGTTCTTCTGTAATGGCCATACTTCCTAATATCACATCATATTTTTTTGATTGTAGACCTTGAATTAACGTTTCCCATGGATTTGTAACGGGAACAGGTTTCATTCCCATCTTTTTCGCGAGAGCTTCACCTATTTCTACATCAAAACCGACAAGCTTTCCGTCATTTTCTTTATAATTAAAAGGTTTGTATAAACCACTCATCGCATAACGAAATTCCTTTTCACCATTAGATGAAGTAGTAGAGCTTTCCTTGCTACAGGCTCCTAGTATGAAGGATGTACACAGTGTAATACTCGCAACAATAGTTAATAGTTTTCTTTTCATAAAACCCCTCCTATATATTGATCATACGGATGGTTTTAAGTATGTTATCGAGATATTTTATTTGGATGATTAGTTGTGCGCCGTATGACTGTATTTCTTTTCGTTTGAAACAGAAGTTACATTATAAAACGTTGCGTAAAAATTGCTTGGCCCGTTCATGTGATGGAGCTGAAAAGAATTGTGCGGGAGGAGCTTCCTCCACAATCTTCCCGTCATCCATAAAGATGACGCGGTCAGCTACATCTCTTGCGAAATTCATTTCATGAGTAACAATAACCATTGTCATTCCTTCTTCAGCAAGTTCTTTCATAACTTGCAACACTTCTCCAACAAGTTCAGGGTCTAAAGCTGAGGTAGGTTCATCAAATAGCATAATTTTAGGATTCATGGCAAGAGCTCGTGCAATCGCAATTCGTTGTTTTTGACCACCGGAAAGGAGGTGGGGAGTTACATCTGCTTTATCTTGTAGGCCAACTTTTTGTAGGAGTTGGTTTCCAATTTCCCTTGCATTTGCTGTCTCTAATTTTTTTACGTGAATAGGTGCTTCTGTGATGTTTTCTAGTGAGGTCATATGAGGAAAGAGGTTAAAGTGCTGAAAAACCATACCGACATTTTCACGGACTTTGTTTAAATTTGAATGCTTTGGATCAATTCGTTCACCTTGTAAATGAATTTCACCTTCATCGTACATTTCTAAAAAGTTAAGACAGCGAAGTAATGTACTTTTGCCGGAACCACTGGCACCGATTAAAACAACAACTTCTTTTTCTTTTACTTCTAAATCAATTCCTTTTAAAACATCAAGTGAACCGAATGATTTTACTAGATTTCGAACTTGAATCATACAAAACCCCCAGTCAAAAATATATTTTACAAATGTTGCCCCTTATTCCTGTAATTAGTCATAAATTGTCAGAATCCTTTATTTTTTTGGCGAGATTTGATATTCAAGGAAATTATGATTTTTAAAATCTCAATACCTTTCTATATCGAAAATACGGATGACAATATATAGATAGCACTTATATTGCTTATAAGAAGGGGAAAGAAGAGATGGAAAAAGAAAGGAAAACATTTTCCTTTGGTTTACGTATACGGCCTATGCTATTTACGACAGCTTTAGCTTTAATTACATATTCAACAAGTTTATTTTTTATTTACGTTATATATGATTATTTTCAAAGTTATGTAAGTCAAACTGTTTATAATATTATCGTTATGTTATTAGGTGTAGTATGGTCTGGAATTTTAGCATATGGAGCAGCAATTTTTTTAATTAAAACACTTCGGAAGTTGGAAGAAGCTGCAAGGAAAGCGACGGAGGGTGATATTCGGGAAGATGTCCCATTACCAAAGATGGATGATGAAATTAAGTCTTTAAGTGTTGCATTTAATAGGATGCTAGGAAATTTAAGAGGTATGGTAAAAAATATTGATACTACATTTTTGTATGCAAATAATCAAGTTCAGAAAATTAGAAAACAAACAGGAGAAGCAACGAAGCAAGCAGCTGATTTGAAACAAACGATTGAACGATTTTCGATGTAAAAAGGAAGAACAGTATTCTGTTCTTCCTTTTTACATATGGAAAGGAGGAATGCTTTGTTGAAAACGAAAAACATTACAAGGGTCATATGCTGTCTTCACTTTACGCAATCTTTGAAAGTTAGGGCCATAATAACTAGTTTGCCAATTTTTAATGTCGATATCGGGCCAATTGACATAGTCACCTAGTGTATAAGGATCTAAGCTCTCTCTTAAATCTTTAACCCAGCGTATATTTTGATTTTCTTCATCATCGCATTTCCAAGAGGTAATGTATTCTTGCGCAATAATTGCTTTACGATGGAAATAAGCTGTTTCATTAGGCGAAATGTTTTCTACAGCACCTATGAGCGATTGGTGCCAAATACTCGCATCTTTATTTGGTGCATGAGAAAGAAAATATTGCATGATTTGAATGCCTTTAAGAGGGATAGGTTTATATACGTATGAACCGGAGCGCTTGAAGTTTTCAGGGATGTTACCACTGTTAAAAAATTCAACAGCCTTTATATAAGGAACTTCATCTATAAAGAGAGAGGGGGTACCAGTTTCAAGAAGAGGAGATAATAAGGAATGGAGTTCAGAGGGAGAGCCAACAAACTCACCTTGTGCTTCAATTTTATTTCGTTGCTTTGCGAATAATTCAATTGATGAAGTGAGCCGTTCGTCTATATAAGGCGCCCAGTTTTGCCAAGCTTGAAATGCAGCGATAAAATCATCCCATTCCCATGTAATTGAGAAGATTGATACATTTTTTATAGGATGTACTCGAAAAGTTAAAGAAGTAACAATTCCGAAGTTTCCACCACCACCACCGCGGCACGCCCAAAACAAGTTAGGATTTTCTTGTTCGTTTGCACGAATGATTTTTGCGCCAAATTTACCGCACGCTTGTACCATTTCAACTTCTACTAATTGATCACATGTTAATCCAAATAAGCGTGAAAGCATACCGATACCACCGCCAAGTGTTAATCCAACAATTCCAACACTTGCACTTGTACCAGCCGGTATTGTAACACCATAATTCCAAAGCTCTTTATAAGCAGTGCCAAGATTTGCACCAGCTTCAATTGTTGCTGTTAATTTATCTGTATTAACAGTAATGCGATGCATTTCACTCACATCAATAATAAGTCCTCTATTTAAAAGAGAAAAATTTTCATAGCTATGACGTCCGCTTCTTAAGCGAAATGGTATATGACGTTCACGAGCCCATTTTAATGCGTTACACACATCATTTTTATTTTGGCAAAAAACAATAATACAAGGGAGTTTTGGAATACTTAAATTTAAATTCATTCGGGCCACGCCATAGTCAGGATCTGAAGGTACGACGACACGACCGGTTAATTTTGTATGTTTCAATTTATAGCTCCTTCCTAAAATAATTCAGGCTTTTTATTAATATATGAAAAAGGTCTGTAATACGCGTGGACAAGGAGAGGAGAAGAATGAGATTTGCCTTGGCGAGAAATAAATAAAGCATAAGAATAAGGAATCTACATAGAGTTCAATGAAAACAGTTGCAAACTATTCATATTTTGTTATGATAGTGTTACGAAAACGTTTGCATAAAATTCCGATGGGATGCAAAAGGAGAGAATTAGTATGAATAAGACATGGTGGAAAGAAGCAGTTGCTTATCAAATTTATCCACGAAGCTTTATGGATTCAAATGGTGATGGTATTGGAGATTTACAAGGTATTATTGCAAAGCTGGATTATTTAAAAGATTTAGGTATAGATGTAATTTGGATTTGTCCAATGTATAAGTCGCCTAATGATGATAATGGTTATGATATTAGTGATTATCAAGATATTATGGATGAGTTTGGTACAATGGCAGATTTTGATGCTTTACTAGATGAAGTTCATAAGCGTGACATGAAGCTTATTATTGATTTAGTTATTAATCATACGAGTGATGAACATCCATGGTTTATTGAATCTCGTTCATCTAAAGACAATCCGAAGCGTGATTGGTACATTTGGCATGATGGTAAAGATGGTGCGGAACCAAACAACTGGGAAAGTATTTTTAATGGTTCGGCATGGGAGTATGATGAAGTAACAGAACAATATTATTTACATTTATTCTCACGTAAACAACCAGATTTAAACTGGGAGAATAAAGAAGTTCGTGAAGTGTTATACGATACAGTTAATTGGTGGCTTGATAAAGGGATTGATGGTTTCCGTGTTGATGCAATTAGCCATATTAAAAAAGAAGATGGCTTCAAGGATATGCCAAATCCAAAAGAATTAAAATATGTACCATCTTTTGATAAACATATGAATGTGGACGGTATTCAACCTTTATTAGAAGAGTTAAAAGAAAACACATTCTCTAAGTACGATATTATGACTGTTGGTGAAGCAAATGGTGTTAAGATTGAAGATGCTGAGCTTTGGGTTGGAGAAGAACAAGGTAAATTCAATATGGTATTCCAGTTTGAACATTTAAGCTTATGGGATGCAGAAAAGAAGAAAGACCTTGATGTTATAGGATTGAAAAAAGTATTAACGAAATGGCAAAAAGGATTAGAAAATAAAGGATGGAACGCTTTATACATCGAGAATCACGATAAGCCACGTATCGTTTCAACGTGGGGAGATGATAAACAATATTGGCGTGAAAGTGCAACAGCTCTAGGAGCGATGTATTTCTTTATGCACGGTACACCGTTTATTTATCAAGGACAAGAAATTGGTATGACAAATGTTCAGTTACCAAATATTGAAGATTACGATGATGTAGCAATTAAAAATTTATATCGAGAGAAAATTGCAGAAGGTGTATCACATCAAGATATGATGGAAATTATATGGGCTTCTTGCCGTGATAATTCACGTACACCTATGCAGTGGAACGATGAGATGAATGCTGGTTTCACAACAAGTGCACCTTGGTTTGGCATGAATCCAAATTACAAAGAAATTAATGTTGAAAAGCAAAAAAATGACGAAAAGTCTATTTTCAATTTCTATAAGAAAATGATTGCCTTGAAAAAAGAGCACGATGTATTGAATTATGGTACGTACGATTTACTTTTAGAGGACGATCCACAAATTTATGCGTATACACGTACGTTACAGGATGAAAAAGTCATTGTAATTAGTAATATCTCAAAAGAGGAAGCTGTGTATAATGAGGGTTCATTTGCACTAGAACGCAAACGTTTGCTTTTAAATAACTATGAAGTTGCGGAAAATGAACAAGTAACTTCAATCACGTTAAAACCTTATGAAACAAGGGTTTATCGCATTTCATAATAAAAAAGGATGCTCTTAGAGCATCTTTTTTTATGAAAAAAAATAAATTTCTATTGCAAAGTGAAAACGCTTTTATTAAAATAGATTTATGAAAACGGTTGCGTAAAGAGAAAAAAGTAACATGAGGAATCGTTTTCATAAGAGAAACAGAAATTATAATTTAAATCATTATTTTGTTATAAATAAAGGGGAGGAAGAACAGATGAAAATTACGTCTTTTGATTTTTGGCAAAAGTTCGGGAAAGCATTATTAGTTGTTGTAGCTGTAATGCCAGCAGCTGGTTTAATGATTTCTATCGGTAAGTTAATTGGGATGTCTGCTGGGGATATTAACGCAGTTCATACAATCGCTCGCGTAATGGAAGACATCGGTTGGGCAATCATTACAAATCTACACATCTTATTCGCAGTAGCAATTGGGGGATCTTGGGCGAAGGATCGCGCAGGTGGTGCATTTGCAGCACTGTTAGCATTCGTCTTAACAAACAGAATTACAGGAGCTATATTTGGCGTAAACGCTGAAATGTTAGCGGATTCAAAAGCGACAGTTTCTTCAGTATTAGCAGGAGATTTAGTTGTAAAAGATTACTTTACTTCTGTACTTGGTGCACCAGCATTAAACATGGGAGTTTTCGTAGGGATTATCACAGGTTTCTTAGGAGCTACTCTATATAACAAATATTATAACTATAATAAACTGCCACAGGCATTAGCATTCTTTAATGGAAAACGATTCGTACCATTCGTTGTAATTGTTTGGTCTACAGTCACTGCAATTGTATTATCACTTTTATGGCCGTTCATCCAAAGTGGATTAAATGAATTCGGTCGCTGGATTGCAGCATCTAAAGATAGTGCGCCAGTTGTTGCACCGTTCGTATATGGAACGTTAGAGCGTTTATTATTACCATTTGGATTACATCATATGTTAACGATTCCGATGAACTACACAGAGCTAGGCGGAACATATACGATGTTAACTGGCTCAAAAGTTGGACAAATTGTAGCAGGACAAGATCCATTATGGCTTGCATGGATTACAGACTTAAATAATTTACTAGCAAATGGAGATACGAAAGCATATAACGATTTATTAAATAACGTTGTACCAGCTCGTTTCAAAGCTGGACAAGTTATCGGCTCAACAGCAGCGTTAATGGGGATTGCGTTTGCGATGTTCCGTAATGTTGATAAAGAAAAACGTGCAAAATATAAACCAATGTTCTTATCAGCAGCATTAGCAGTATTCTTAACAGGTGTAACAGAGCCAATCGAATTCATGTTCATGTTTATTGCTCCAGTATTATATGTTGTATATGCAATTACAACAGGGCTTGCATTCGCATTAGCAGATCTAATTAACTTACGTGTTCACGCATTCGGATTTATTGAGTTAATTACTCGTACACCAATGATGGTTAACGCAGGTTTAACAAGAGATTTAATCAATTTCGTTATCGTTTCATTAGTGTTCTTCGGTCTTAACTTTACATTATTCAACTTCTTAATTAAAAAGTTCAATTTACCAACACCAGGTCGTGCGGGTAACTATATTGATAATGAAGATGAGGCATCAGAAGGAACAGGAAATGTACAAGATGGTTCATTAGCAACAAAAGTTATCGATTTATTAGGTGGAAAAGAAAATATTGCTGACGTAGATGCTTGTATGACACGTTTACGTGTAACAGTAAAAGATTTAGATGTTGTTGCACCAGAAGCACAATGGAAACAAAATGGTGCTTTAGGACTTATCGTAAAAGATAAAGGTGTACAAGCAGTATATGGCCCGAAAGCTGACGTATTAAAGTCAGACATTCAAGATATGTTAGGTGCGTAATAATATGAAATTGCTAACTTTAAATTGTCACTCTTGGCAAGAAGAGAATCAAATTGAAAAAATAAAGTATCTTGCTAAAGTAATTCAAGAAGAAGATTATGATGTGATCGCATTGCAAGAAGTAAGTCAGTCTATACAAGCTGAAAATGTATGCGGTAACAAGAAAAAAGATAATTTTGGACTTTTACTGCTAGAAGAGTTAAGAGCATTAAATGTAAAAGAATACAATATTATTTGGGATTTCTCTCATATTGGATATGATGTGTACGAGGAAGGATTAGCAATTATAACAAAGCACAACATTGTAAAGGAAGATACGTTCTTTATCTCAGAAAATAAGGATACAACGTATTGGAAAACACGCAAAATTGTAAGTGCAACAATTGCTTATAATGATAAGAATATAACGTTTTATTCTTGCCATCTTGGCTGGTGGAATGATGAAGAAGAATCATTCAAAGACCAAGTTGATCGTTTAATGGAGCGTGTAAATAGTAATGAACTTTCCTTCTTAATGGGTGATTTTAATAACAATGCTCGTTTGGAAGGAGAGGGTTATGAGTATATGATGCAAAAAGGTTTATATGACACATATGAACTAGCGATAGAGAAGGATGAAGGAACAACTGTCCAAGGTGAAATTGCTGGTTGGGATGAAAATAAACATAATTTGCGAATCGATTTAATATTGTGTAACCAAAGTAAAACAGTTCATTCTTCAAAAGTTATTTTTAATGGCACAAACCGAAATGTAATTTCAGATCATTTCGGTGTAGAGATGCAATTAGACATATAATAGAAGAAATCCTCACAGATTATAAAAAGCTGTGAGGATTTTTTTAGGAATACAAGTATTTCCAAGAGAAAATACTTGTATTTTTTATGACATTTCCTATATATTTGTTATTATTGAATGTAAAACTAATTTGGTCATTTTGTATGCATACTTTTTTCACTTCGTTATATAATGAAGTAAGTGAAATATTTAATGGGAAAAATAGTATGTTTTCGTTTAATCCACGATGTAGAAAGTGATATAATTGCAAAATGCATGTATCATTTTCTAAAGAAGGAAAAATATATAATTAGGTGATAACTTTTATGAAACAAATTTGGCGTATTTATAAGACAGATTTACGGAATGTAGCCAAACATTGGGCTGCAATTGTTATTGTTTTAGGGTTAATGATTTTACCGTCGTTATATGCATGGTTTAACATTAAAGCTTCTTGGGATCCTTACGGAAATACGAAGGGAATCCAGATTGCAGTTTCTAACCAAGATGTTGGATCAAATTTAAGAGGGAAAGATATTAACATCGGGGAAGAAATTGTAGATTCACTTAAGAAGGACAAAAATTTCGGGTGGAAGTTTGTTGATGAAAAGCAAGCAATTTATGGAGTAGAGCGTGGAGATTATTCCGCAAGTATTACTATTCCAAAAGATTTTTCTGAAAAGATTGCAACAGTCTTGAATGAAAATCCACAGAAACCGGAAATTGATTACTATGTAAATGAAAAGGTGAATGCCATTGCACCGAAGATTACAGCTAAAGGTGCATCGGGTCTTACAGAAGAGGTTAGTAAAAACTTTGTTAAAACAGCAAACGGTGAGATTTTTAAAATCTTCAATGACCTTGGAATCGATTTAGAAACTAACTTACCGAGTATTGAGAAGGTCAAGGATCTTGTCTTTAAGTTAGAAGCACAGTTCCCAGAAATGAATACACTTGTGGATAAGGCATTAGATGATGCGACTCGAGCAGAAGATGTTGTGAAAGTAGCACAAAAAGAGTTGCCAGTTGTAGAAAGTGTTATTAATGATGGGCAAGATACACTCAAGAGTTTAGATGCATTTTTTGCAAGAAATGACGAAACGTTAAAACGTGCACCAGGAACTATTAAGAACAATTTAACCGTAATGAAACAGGGGATGGATGGTGCAGCTAAAATCACGGATTATTTAAAAAATCCGGCATTTGATTTTAATATGAATCTTCCGGATGCATCACAGTTACCTAATCTTCCGGAACTGTCTAACAATTTCACTATCCCACAGATACCAGAAATTCCAGCACTTCCACAAATCAACGGTGAAGGTTATAAAAATATTGCTATAAATATTGATCAAACTGTAAACAATGTTTTCAATTCCACTCGTGTTGGAACGGCATATGTGAAAAGTGTTATGGATGGGCTTCAAAATAAGGGTGTGGACCCAGCTGTAGCTCAGAAAAACGTTCAGGATGCTTCAAAACTTCTACAAGACCGTATTGATAGTGTTTCATATTTAATTGATTTCTTTACAACTTTTAAAGAATCAGCTTCAACGGACTTTGGTCAGCAGTTCTTTGGAAACAGAGCGGAAAGTCTAAAAGTGCTTAAAAATTCTATGGTGGATGTTAATAACAGAGTTAAGCATGTAGGAGATTTAATTAGTTCGGGACAAGAAGTTAAACAAGATGTGCGAGATGGTATTAATCAAAAACTAGACACAGTGAATAATTTAGTTAATCAGGCTGAGAAGGACTATAACGCAACATTTGTAGCTGATTTTGAAAAAGCAGTAAGCACAGCTGATCAATTGAAAAATAAAGCTGAAAATTTACATGGAGATGCGCAGCAACTTCAAACAAACTTGAATCAAGATATACAAAAGGCTAATAGTGAAATACAAAAAGGTAGAGATGCATACGAACAGTTTAGAGGTAAATATGATACAGCGAAAAATGATTATGACAGAATAAAAACAGAGCTTCAAAAAGCACAAGAAGATTTAAGTAATAAAGGCGTTAATGGATTAGATTCTACAAAAGTAGCCTTAAATGATTTAAATGGTCAGTTCCAAGCAGGGTGGAATTTAGTTAATGATATGATTCCTGTTATGGAAAATACAAATAAAGTTTTAGCCGATGTGAATAGTGGCAAAAATCTTAATGGCACAATTGCTAAGTTAAATAAAGTAAAAGATGGTTTGCAAAAAGGAATGGATTTAACTGATAAAGGAATTGACGCTATTAATAAAGGTCAAAAACCAGCAGCAGATGTTATTGAAAGTATTAATGAAGTATCTAAAAGTGTTTCATCGCAACTAGGTGACATCTTAGCTAAATATGATTCAGAAATCGTTCCAAACTTTAACGCAGCAATTGCTCGTACAAAAGAGATGTCTAAAAATACATCTCAAATTTTAGGCGAGGCAGATAAGAAGCTTCCAGATGTGAAAAAATTACTTGAAGATTCATCAAAAGGCTTAGTAGATGGTCAAAAGAAAATTGCAGATATTAAAGCTGAAATGCCAGCTACTGAGAAAAAGATTAAAGAATTAGCAGATAAAATTCGTGATTTTGAATCTGAAGAGGATATAAAAGACATCATACGCTTATTAAAGAATGATGTTGAAAAGCAAAGTGACTACTTTGCAAATCCAGTAAATTTAAAAGAGAATAAATTATTTGCAATGCCGAACTACGGTTCAGCAATGTCACCATTCTATACAGTGCTTGCATTATGGGTAGGCGCATTATTAATGGTTTCATTATTAACGGTAGAAGTACACGAAGAGGGCGCGAATTATAAGAGCCATGAAGTTTACTTCGGACGTTTATTAACATTCTTAACGATAGGTCTTTCACAAGCGTTTATCGTATCAATGGGAGATATATTCTTACTCGGTACGTACGTAGTCGATAAGTTCTGGTTTGTGTTATTTAGTTTATTTATTGGGGGAGTATTTGTTTGTATCGTGTACTCACTCGTTTCTATTTTCGGAAACGTTGGGAAATCGATGGCGATTATTTTACTTGTACTACAAGTAGCAGGATCGGGTGGTACGTTCCCAATTCAAATGACACCACCATTCTTCCAAGCGATTTATCCGTTCTTACCATTCACATATGCAATTAGTGCAATTCGTGAAACAGTAGGTGGAATGCTTTGGGATATAGTAATAAGAGATTTACTTGTGTTAAGTGTTTTCGTAGTAGTTATGATTATTGCTGCGTTATTACTGAAAACACCAATTAACAAATCGAGTGAAAAGTTTGTTGAGAACGCAAAAGGAAGTAAAATTATTCATTAAAAATAAAAGGTTCCTACCGATAGTGGTAGGAACCTTTTTGTTTAATCAAATTTTAATTTCTTTAATGCTTCTGCGAATGGATTGTTTAATGGCTCTTCTTCTTTGTTCTGTTGTTTCATATATTTTTGAACGTCGCGCTTATCAGCTTTGCTGCCGGATTCTTTTTTACGTCTCTCTTGGAATGTAGAAAGTTTCTCACGATAGCCACATTTACATGCGAAAATTTGGCCTGCGCCTTCACCACGTAGTTCTAGTTTCTTCTTACATTGCGGACAACGAGCATTTGTTGTACGAGATACATTTTTACGATGACCACACTCACGGTCTTGGCAAACGAGCATTTTACCTTTTTTGCCGTTTACTTCTAACATCGGTTTACCGCAGTCTGGACAAGACTTCGTTGAAATGTTGTCATGTTTATATTTTTTATCACTCGATTTAATTTCAGCAACAATTTCTTTCGTATAGTTCTTCATTTCAGAAATGAATACTTCTTTCTTTAATTTTCCTTTAGCGATAGCTTCTAACTTTTGTTCCCATTCACCAGTTAGTGTAGGAGATTTTAGTTCTTCTGGCACTAAATCAAGTAACTGACGGCCTTTTGAAGTAATATGAATATCTTTACCACGTTTTTCAAGTAAGAACGAATTGAATAACTTGTCGATAATATCAGCTCGTGTAGCTACAGTACCTAATCCACCAGTTGACTTTAACGTGTCAGCAAGTTGTTTGTTTTGCGTATCCATGTATTTTGTTGGGTTTTCCATCGCTGAAAGTAAAGTTGCTTCATTAAAGCGTGCAGGTGCTTTTGTTTGACCTGATGTTTGGACAATTAGTTTTATGTTTAATGTATCGCCTTTTTCGATGCGAGGTAAGATTTGTTCTTTTACATCATCGATTGCATCATCATCTTCAAATCGATTTTCATAAACCTCTTTCCAACCAGCATGTAAAATCGTTTTTCCACGTGCGATGAACGTTTCGTCACCAATTTTCGTGCGCAATGTTAGTTGTTCATATTCAAAGGCCGGGAATAAAACAGCTAAGAAACGTTTTACAACTAAGTCATAAATTTTACGTTCTTTATCTGTGAAAGCTGAGAAGTTTACATAGCTCTCTGTTGGAATAATTGCGTGATGATCGCTTACTTTGCTATCATCAACAAATGATTTATTAGATTTTACAGGTTTCTGCAATACTTTATGTGCTAAAGGACGGTATTCTCCAACTCCGCACGCTTTCAGACGTTCTGGAAGTGTGCCGACAATATCAGATGAAATATAGCGTGAATCTGTACGAGGGTACGTTAAAACTTTATGCTGTTCATATAATTTTTGCATAATGTTTAATGTTTCTTTCGCAGAATAGCCAAATATTTTATTCGCATCACGTTGTAGCTCAGTTAAATCGTAAAGACCAGGAGCGAACGATTTCTTTTGCTTTTTATCAATGTCTACAACAGTAGCATTTTGCTTACTGATTTTGTTCACGAGTGCATCGATTTTTTCTTTATTGAAGCTGCGACTATTTCCTTTTGTATCTTGCCAAGTTAGTTTTAATCTCTCAGCTGTTTGAGCTTCGATACCATAGTAAGTTTGAGCTTTGAAATGTTTAATTTCATCTTCACGGCTTGCAATCATGGCTACAGTAGGTGTTTGGACACGACCACAATTTAGTTGAGCATTAAAGCGAGTAGTTAATGCTCGAGTCGCATTAAGGCCGATATACCAGTCAGCCTCTGAACGTGCGACAGCAGAAGCGTATAGATTGTCATATGCTTTTCCTGGTTTTAAATTTGCGAAGCCATCTTTAATTGCTTTATCGGTAACAGATGAAATCCATAGACGTTTAATTGGTTTCTGCATTTTAACTTTATCGATAATCCAGCGTGCGACCAACTCTCCCTCACGACCGGCGTCAGTAGCTATAATGATTTCATTTACATCTTTTCTAAGAAGCTGACTTTTTACAGCGTTAAACTGTTTCCCTGTTTGTTTAATAACGGTTAGTTTTAAACGCTCCGGTAGCATTGGTAAATCTTCTAAATTCCACTGTTTATATTTCACATCATAGCTTTCTGGATCAGCTAATGTAACGAGATGACCTAAAGCCCAAGTAACAATATATTTACTACCTTCAAGATAGCCGTTCCCTTTTTTATCACATTTCAGTACACGTGCGATATCACGTGCAACAGAAGGTTTTTCAGCAATTACAATACTTTTTGCCATATTTAAAAACATCCTTTCAAATTTCCATACGTTAAATATAGCATACATCTTTATTCTATTCAGTCTTGCTGACGGTTTGAGTTATTTGTGATGAAATATACCGAGGAGGGTTTTACTTATATAAATGTCAGATTTTAAGGGGTATCCATTGACATTGTAAATGAATTTCATTTTTATTATATAAAGGCGAAGAATGGTTGGACCAGGAGAGTTATGATCTCTATCATTCTATAGAAGGAAAGAACTTGTTATTTTACTAGAATAAGAGTAGACTTTGAAGTAGATGAATAATAAACACATGGGAGTTTGTGGATGCAAACTGAGAGTATGACTACTAGTCCGTCATTGACCATTTGAACCTGTTGGATAATGCCAGCGTAGGGAGAGTGTAAAAGCACATGTTCAGGCACTTTGCGTACGCGCAAAGTGCCTTTTTGTGTATCTCCCATCACTATAGTTAGGAGATGAAAAGGATGAATATGAAAGAAATTAGTAAAGTAGTGGATTTGGTAAGAGAGTCTAATCCGCTCGTTCATAATATTACAAATGTTGTTGTAACAAATTTTACAGCAAACGGTTTATTAGCATTAGGGGCATCGCCTGTAATGGCGTATGCAAAAGAAGAAGTAGCAGAAATGGCTAGCATTGCGGGAGCTCTTGTTTTAAATATGGGTACACTTCGTTCTGAAGAGGTAGAAGCGATGTTACTTGCTGGCAAATCGGCAAATACAAATGGTGTACCAGTATTATTTGATCCGGTTGGGGCAGGGGCAACTTCTTATCGAACAGAAGTTGCGAGACATATTCCAGCTGAAATCGACTTAGCAGTTATCCGCGGAAATGCAGCTGAAATTGCTAATGTTATTAATGAAAAATGGGAAATTAAAGGTGTAGACGCTGGTACTGGAAATGGTAATGTTGTAAATATTGCAAAACAGGCAGCGGATGAATTAAATACAGTTGCGGTAATTACTGGAGAAGAAGACGTTGTTACAGATGGAGAGCGAACTATTCTTATTCGAAATGGCCATCCTATTTTAACGAAAGTGACTGGAACAGGTTGTTTACTAACTTCTGTAATAGGAGCATTTGTAGCAGTAGAAAAGGATTATGTAAAGGCAACAGTGGCAGCATTAATATTCTATGGAGTAGCAGCAGAAATAGCGGCTTCGAAAACAGTAAAGAATGGACCAGGAAGTTTCCAAATTGAATTTTTAAATCAGTTAGCGAATACAACTTCAGATGATATTAAGAAATATGGGAAGATTGAGGTTATATAGTAAGGAGGGGAACTAGATGCCGCGTATTACAAAGGCTGAAATGTCTAGATTATTATCGGTATATTTTATTATGGGAAGTAACAATTGTACGAAGGAGCCACTACAAGTATTGAGAGATGCACTTGAAGGCGGTATAACAATTTTTCAATTTCGTGAAAAGGGGGAAGGCGCTTTAACGGGAGAGAAACGTATTTGTTTCGCAAAAGAACTACAAGCAATTTGTAAGGAGTACGGTGTACCATTCATCGTAAATGATGATGTGGAACTAGCTCTTGAGTTAGATGCAGATGGCGTGCATGTTGGACAAGATGATGAAGGAATTACTTCTGTTCGTGAAAAAATGGGAGATAAAATTGTTGGCGTATCTACCCATACAATTGAAGAAGCACGCTGGGCAATTGAAAACGGAGCTGATTATTTAGGTGTTGGCCCTATTTTCCCAACGAGTACGAAAAAAGATACGAAAGCAGTTCAAGGAACGAAAGGTTTAGCCCACTTTAGAGAACAAGGAATTATGATACCGATTGTTGGTATCGGTGGGATTACGATTGAAAATACTGCTTCGGTTATAGAAGCCGGTGCGGATGGTGTCTCTGTTATTTCTGCGATTAGTTTAGCGGAATCTGCGTATGAGAGTACGAAGAAGCTAGTAGAGGAAGTAAGTAAGAGTTTGTAGATTTGTAAAAAAGTTGTTTCGTTTATTTAAACAAACGTTTGATTAAAAAAGCACAAACCTTTTAAAATTGTAGGTTTGTGCTTTAATTTAAAACATAATTGAAATTAAGAGCATTCCAATTCCGATAGAAGTAAAGGTTGCGATTAGGCCAGGAATCATAAAGCTATGATTTAAAACATACTTACCAATTCCTGTTGTACCAGTGCGATCAAAATTAATTGCAGCAACGATTGTCCCGTAGTTTGGAATGAAGAAGTATCCATTTACTGCAGGGAACATTGCAATTAGTAAAGCTGGTGGAATACCAAGTGATAGTCCAAGTGGCATTAAAGCACGAACTGTTGCTGCTTGGCTATACAGTAAAATAGATAGAATGAATAATGCGATAGCAAACAGCCATGGTGCACTAGTCACTAAGTGTTGAATTGATCCTTGAATCATATTTAAGTTTCCGTTGAAGAACGTATCTCCCATCCAAGCGATACCAAAAATAGCAACAACTGCTGTTGCCCCCGCTTTAAAGACGTTACCAGACACAATGCTTTCTACATTTGGTTTACAGAAAATAATAATAAGAGCTGCGATAGTTAACATAACCATTTCAATTGTGTTTGGCATGGAAAGACGAGCTAACTTCCCGTCAACCATCCATCCCGGACGAAGTGCTTCAAATGAACCAAGAAGTACGACAAGGAAAGTTCCTACTAGGAAAAGGATAACTGATAATTTAGCGCCTTTTGCACCCACAAATTCTTTTTTCTCTTCAAGTTTAGGGATCATTCCCTCTTTTAATCGCTTCAAGTATTCAGGATCTTCATTTAATTCTTTTCCCATTTTACTAGCAACGAATGCAGCTACCATACAAGCGATGAAAGTAGAAGGGATACTGACTTTTAAAATATCTAACAAGGTGATTTTATAGTCGGCTAACATTGCTAAAAGTGCAACTGTTGCAGCCGATATTGGACTAGCTGTAATTGCCTGCTGTGAAGCGATAACGGCAATTGACATAGGTCGTTCAGGTCTAATTCCTGATTCACGAGATACTTCGGCGATAACAGGAAGTACAGAATAAGCGACATGACCTGTTCCTGCGCATAGTGTGAATAAATAAGTAACAATAGGAGCAAAGAATGTAATGCGCTTTGGGTTTTTTCGTAATGCTTTCTCAGCGAGATGGACAAGATAATCCATTCCTCCAGCAGCTTGCAAAGCACCGGCAGCTGTAATTACTGCTAAAATCATAAGCATTACATCAATAGGAGGAGCTGTAGGTTGTAAGTGGAAGACGAAAACAAGTATTGCCATACCAACGCCACCCATTACTCCTAGACCAACTCCACCTAAGCGTGCGCCAATAAAAATGCAGAGTAGTAACGTAAGAAATTGTAGCCAAAACATAATAAACTACCTCCGAAATTCGTAAGTTAAGATATATTCGAATAGTTTAATTTGAATGAAAATTAAATGAATATCCGGAATAATCCTTGTGTTGTATACGTTTTTTATTATATAACACAAGAAATGTAACATTCACGAACTTTGTTAAATTATTTCGAAAAAATAATACATTAAAACTTTATATTTGTATCTCTAAATAAGTGGACATTTTAATTTTTATGTTGTAATCTTTGAAAGAGAATATTTTAATTCTCATAGAACTCCCATATCGTTCAACTCGTTCAGCGAGAAAGGCAAACTGATGGAAACATGAGGACGCAAAACTACAGGGGCTAAGGTCAAACGACTATGCTAGCCAGTTACCGGACGGATAGGGTTGGTCTTGACCAATGCTCTTTTCATTGGTCTTTTTTTTATTTGTAGACAAATGAGAATTGTTGTCATTTATTAATAAGGTTTATATTTTAATAGTTTTACTTTAAATTAAGTTAATTAAGAAAGGTGATGTTAATGAAAAAATATTGGCACAAGCTATCATTTCTTCAAAAAAATGTATTGTTAACTGTGTTAGTTATTTTGACGCTTGTTGGTACTATGGGAGCGTTAAGTTTTAACATGTTTCAAAATAGTATGATGTCTATATTTGAAAGGCATTCTTTTGAAACAGGAGATACGATATTACATAAATTAGACGCGGAAATATTGAGAGATGTTGCAAAAGACCCAACGGCAGAAAGAGAAAAGAGAGAGAAGTTAACAGAGAAATTAGATGAATCAACGGAAGAATTGAACAGTGTTGGACAAACGTATATTGTTGGAGCGAAAAAAAATGAAAAAGGTGAGCTACAAATCATTGATTTGTCTACAGGTTTAGCAAATGTTGTTGAAGTAAGGCCGGGAGAATATTATAAACAACCAGATCTTTGGATGGAAGCATATGATAAAGTAATGAGCACAAAAAAAGCAAACATGACAGAAGTATATGAAGACGCATTAGGAACATGGGTAACGATATTAGAGCCGATTAAAGATGGAGAAGGTAACATTGTGGCACTTGTTGCAGCTGATGTAGATGCTTCTATTGTTCCTAGTACAAAAGAAAAGTTCATTATACAAGGCTTAATGTTTATTTGTATTTCTGTTTTAATTGCAACTGTTATTCAATTCTTAATTGTGCGTAACGCACTTGCTCCATTACGGGATTTGCGTGAAGGATTGCGCAGAGTCGGTGAAGGTGATTTAAGTATTAAATTAGAGGAAAGACCAGATGATATTGGTATTATTAATGCGTATTTTAATAATACCATTGAGAAGTTTAAAGGAATTATAGATAAAGTGAAGCAGACAGCAGAACAGGTTTCCTTATCTTCGCAAGAATTGTCAGTGAGTACGAAAGAGAATAGCATGGCAGTCCAAGGAATCGTAAGTTCTATAGTTGAGTTAAGGGCTGGCGTTCAATCACAAGAAACTTCAGTACCAAAGTATTTAGGTATTGTATATGAAATGGAAGATAGGATGGAAGAGATAACTAATACTGCAAAACAAATGGCGAAAGAGTCTGAAGGTACGAAGCATCATTCAATAAAAGAAAATGGTGTTATTGAACAAATCATTAATCAAATGAGTTTAATCCAAAATGCAGTACAAGATTTATCTTCTATCATTTACTCGTTAGAAACAAGGTCAAAAGAAATAAGTGACATTGTAACTGTAATTACAGGTATTTCAAATCAAACGAACTTACTAGCTTTAAATGCTTCCATTGAAGCATCACGTGCTGGGGCAGCTGGGCGAGGATTTGCAGTTGTTGCCGATGAAGTTCGTAAATTAGCAGAGAAAACGGAAGCATCAGCAAAAGACATAGCTAAATTAATAGGGGAAACACAAGTTGAAACGGAAGAAGCTGTTGTTTCAATACAAAAAGCTTCAAAAGAAGTAGAATCCGGAATTAAACTTTTTCAAAGTAGTGGTGCTTTCTTTGAAAAAATTTCAAAATCAGCACAATCTGTTACAAATCAAGTTAGAGTTGTTTCTAGCAATTCAAGTGATATATTGCAAAATAGCCAAAATATTGTTCGTGTTGTAAATGAACTATCACTTATTGCAAATACGTATGCAAATAGTAGTAATAATATTGAAGAAAGTATGAAAGAACAGGAAATGTCTGTACAAGATATTGCTGAATTAGCCAGTTCTTTAAGCTGGCTTTCACAGGAGTTACAAGAGTTAATAGGGGAATTCAAAAGTTAAATGAAATGATTATACGTGCTTTTGTTTGTTCAATAAAATGAATCATGCTACAATGAAAACGAATTAAGAACCGGGGAGCCAATTGGCTGAGAGGATGTAAGTATACATCGACCCTCAACCTGATCTGGATAATGCCAGCGTAGGGAGTTACTTTAAAGTGATGTAGCATAAGTTATTATAGAATAACTTGTATACAAGGCTTTCCTACATGATAGGAAAGCCTTTTCTTTTTTTGAAAACATATTTTGTAAGGGGGATTTTATTATGTCACAACAAGTTACAATTTCATTTTCAGTAGTACCACAAGCGAAGAACAAAGATGTGTATTCCGTTGTTGATAAAGCAATTGAAGTTGTACAACAGTCGGGAGTTCGTTATGAAGTAGGAGCAATGGAAACAACGTTGGAAGGAGAATTAGATGTACTTCTTGACGTCATTAAACGCGCGCAACAAGCTTGCGTCGATGCTGGAGCAGAAGAAGTAATCACTTCTATTAAAATTCACTATCGTCCAAGTACGGGCGTAACGATTGACGAAAAAGTTTGGAAGTACCGTGATGAATATGCAAAACCAGAAGCGATCTAAAATAATTACAACAATTTGGCTTATCCTTCTCATTGCTATATGGGAAGGATCTGTTTCATTATTTAAAATTGAGCCGTGGATTTTACCGAAGCCGTCTGCAATTGTGCAAGAGTTAATTGGAATGAAAGATTTACTATTACCGAATACAGTGCAAACGTTACAGGAAGTAATAATTGGGTTGTTTTTTGCAATTATACTTGGGACAAGTATTGCTATCATTATGGATGTTATCCCTTTATTTCGGATTTTAATGAATCCGTTGCTTGTTATTTCGCAAACAATTCCCATCGTTGTGCTCGCTCCATTATTTATTATTTGGTTTGGGTACGGAATGTTGCCAAAAGTAATGGTTGTTATTCTTGTTTGTTTCTTCCCAATTGCGCTTAGCATTTTAGAAGGTTTCCAAACGGTAGATAAAAATATGCTGAAGTTGTTACAAACGATGAAGGCGACAAAGTGGCAAATTTATCAGAAAGTAAAATTTCCAGCAGTGCTCCCGTACTTTTTCTCAGGTTTAAAAATAGCTGTTACATATAGTGTGATGGGAGCGATTATTGGGGAATGGCTTGGTGCCAGTGAAGGATTAGGGGTTATGCTTACAAGAGCAACAAAATCCTTTTTAACGGCTCGAGTATTTGGTGTTGCAGCGATTATCGTCATGGTGACATTATGCCTGTACTTTATTGTTGAATTTATGGCAAGAATAACAGCACCATGGATATACAGAAAGGGCGGCAGAAAATGAAAAAAGGTTTAAAAATTATGTTAGCTGCATTATTAGCAGTTGGTGTTGCAGGATGTAATCCGGCGAAGAAAGAAGAAAGTTCAAGTAAAGATAAAAAAGTAAAAGTCGTTTTAGATTGGTTTCCAAATACGAATCATACTGGCTTATATGTAGCGCAAACGAAAGATTATTACAAAAAGCAAGGGCTTGATGTAGAAATTATCCAGCCTGGTGATAATGTAACGGCAGAGCAGATGATTGCTTCTGGGAAAGCAGACTTTGCGATAAGTGCACAAGAAAATGTAACATTAGCTCGTGTTGAAGGAATCCCAGTTGTTTCTGTTGGTGCAATTATTCAGCATAATACCTCTGCTTTTGCATCGCTAAAAAAAGATAATATGACGTCACCGAAGGATTTTGAAGGTAAACGTTATGGCGGCTGGGGAGGACCAGCAGAAGAAGCGACGTTAAAAACGATTATGGAGAAACATCAAGCTGATTTTAATAAAGTCGAAAAAATTATTCTTGGACAAACAGACTTCTTCAAATCGATCGGTCGTGATGCAGATTTCGAATGGATTTATTACGGATGGGATGGAATTGAAGCGAAGCGTCAAGGAAAAGAGTTAAATACGATTATGGTGAAAGACTTAGATCCAGCGCTTGATTTCTATAGTCCTGTTATTATTACAAGTGAAAAACATACGAAGCAAGATAAAGACTTTGTGAAAAAGTTTATGACTGCAACGACAGAAGGTTATGATTTTGCAATTAAAGAACCGAAAGAAGCTGCGGATATTTTAATTAAAGCTGTTCCAGATGTGAATAAAGAATTAGTGCAAGAAAGTCAAAAGTGGTTAAGTACAAAGTATCAAGATGATGCAAAAGCGTGGGGAGTACAGAAGGAAGAAGTTTGGACGAATTACATGAATTTCTTATATGACAACAAAGTTATTAAAAAGAAAATCGATGTAAAAGATGCCTTTACAAATGAATTCCTTCCAAGTGAAAAATGAGTGGATTACAAATAAAAGATATTGTAAAAGCTTTCGATGGAAAGAATGTATTAGCAAAGATTAGTGCTTCTATACAGGAGGGGGAATTCGTCTCTTTTGTAGGTCCAAGTGGTTGTGGAAAAAGCACTTTGTTAAATATGATCGCGAGTGTTGAAGAGCCAACGAGTGGAGAGGTATTTTATAACGAGGAACATGTGAAAAAACAAGATGTTGTAAGTTATATGCCGCAACAAGATTTATTACTACCGTGGCGATCGGCTTTGCAAAATATAGTACTTCCATTGGAAATCGAAGGGAAGCCTAAAAAGCAAAGGCTAGCAGAAGGAATGGAAGCATTAAAGCAGTTTGAGCTAGATGAATATGCGGATCATTATCCAGATGAGTTATCAGGTGGCATGCGTCAAAGAATTAGTTTCCTTCGCACATATTTATGTGAAAAGCCAATTATGCTGCTGGATGAGCCTTTTGGAAAATTAGATGCATTTACAAAAATGGAAGTACACAGTTGGCTTTTAAATTCTTGGCATCAAGAAAAGCAGACAATTGTTATGGTTACACATGACTTAGATGAGGCAATTTTACTTTCTGATCGCATATTTATTTTATCTCAAAGACCAGCATCAATTGTTGGAGAGGTACAAGTGAAATTACTTAGGCCACGAACGATGGATATGTTAACATCACTTGAGTTAAAGAAGGATAAGGAAGAAACTTTAAGAGTATTAGCTCCTTACATGAAGAAATAGAAAAAGTCTTTTAACAGTTTTTGGTATAATTACTGTTAAGAGGCTTTTTTATATAGGGGGAGAAAGATGACATCTATCGAGAAAATAGTGGATTCATTAACTGCAGATAATCTTGAAGAAGGAAAAGCTTTATTAAAAAATCATATATTATTAATGAAATATGGTATGGAACATCATGAATTAAAAGAAGAAGAAATGACAAAAATTTTAAAGTGGGTTCAAGGTCGAGATCAATTGAGAGAAGATGTTCCAGAATTACGTGATTTACATTTAGTTAAAAAGTTTCAAGCGGTATTAGATGAATTTATTCATTCTATAATTTCAAATGGATATGTAGAAGACGCAGTAGAAATTTTAGAGAGTGTATTAAAAAGTATGGGGGCAGTCGCTCATATTGTAAAAATTATGTTTGTCGGCAAAATGACAGTTAATAGAAATTCTTTAGAAATGGTAGAAGTATTAAAGCGAGAGTGCTACAACTTAATGGAACAGCGTGCTGCTGTCGGATTACATGCTCAAATCTTTCACGTTTTAGGTTTTGTGCATTCAATTCAGTTTGATTTAGAAGAAAGATCACAGGAACATGGACGAACTGTAATAGGCTTTTTAACGGATTTTAAGACGAAGGAATTGAAATCTGTACAACAATTTCAAAACGAAGAGCATATTTCAGAAGTAAAAAATATGGTTAGTAAAGAGTATGGGATAGAATTACAAAGAAGAATTTATATGTGGAAATCGTTAACGCTCATCTTTACAAATCCATATGCATTAGAAAAGATGTATAAAGAAATTTACGCAGAAAATGAGAAAACGGAGAAGGAACAAAAGAAAAAATAGAGAATAGAATATAACAGAGTAGTTTATACTCTTAATATAACAAATGTTAAAGGAGTGAAAGGATAAAATGACTTTATCAACTGTTCTTCAAATGGTTTTAGCTTGATATGGGAGAAGTCTGCCCATTTTTAACAAATAAGCTAAATTGAAGACAGCAGGTAAAGAACCTTAATCCTTTCTTACGATAATATGTAATGGGTAAGGTGTATTCACCTTACCCATTTTTTATATGTATAACTAAATAAGGCTTTATACTGTTGTTCTCTCTATTTAGCTTATGGATCATAAGAAAAGGAGAGAGAAAAAATGAGTATATTAACAGTAGAAAATGTAAGTCATTCATATGGTGAGAAAACCATTTTATATAATACGTGCTTTCGATTATTAAAGGGTGAACATGTTGGGCTAGTAGGGAAAAATGGAATTGGAAAATCAACATTATTACGCTTGTTAACAGGAGAACTTATACATGATGATGGGAAAATTGAATGGTTTCCACATGTTAAGATCGGCTTTTTACAACAACATATAGATTTGCAAGAAGGTATAACAATTGAAGAATACTTGCAAAGTGCGTTTTCTAATCTGTATGAGTTTGAACGTGAAATGTTAAAACTTACAGAAGAGATGGCTGGAGCAGGAGAAGTAGAGAAATTGTTAGTAAGGTATGGAGAGTTACAAACTATATTGGAGAATTCTAATTTTTATCAAATTCATACAGAAATTGAAGAAGTAGCAACTGGCTTAGGTTTGTTTGAAGTAGGAATGGAAAAGGATGTTTCAAAGTTAAGCGGTGGTCAACGGACAAAGTTATTACTTGGTAAACTCCTTTTAGAAAAAGCTGATGTTTTATTATTAGATGAGCCAACTAACTATTTAGACACAGCTCATATAGAATGGTTGCAATCATATTTACAAATGTATGAAAAAGCTTATATTATCATTTCGCACGATGAAGTATTTTTGAACAATATTACGAAAGTTATTTATCATCTAGATGAGCACACAATTAAGCGCTATGTAGGTGATTATAATAGTTTTGTGCGTAATTATGAACTGCAAAAGAAACAATTACAAGCAGCATATACGAAACAGCAAAAGGAAATTGCACATTTAGAGAGCTTTATTCAAAAAAATAAAATCCGTAAAGCGAAACAAGCAAAAAGTCGTGAAAAAGTATTAGAGAAAATGCAAAAGGTTGAAAAGGTTAACGATGTACCTCGCGCTCGTTTTGATTTTAATGTTTATACTGAGCCAGTGAGTCGTATATTACAGGTAGAGAAACTGAAAATTGGTTATGGTGAACCGTTGTTTCCAGAATTGGATCTTCAAGTGAAAAAAGGGGAAAAGATTGCGATTATTGGTCATAATGGGATTGGAAAAACAACAATGCTAAAAACATTACTAGGACAAATAAAACCGTTAGGCGGTTCAGTTTCTATTGGGGAACGAGTAAAACCCGCTTATTTTGCACAAGAGGAATTTTCCACAGAAATAACTGCACTAGAGAGAGTATGGGTAGGAAGGCCAGACATGACAAGAAAAGAAATCCGACAAGCATTAGCAAAGTGTGGATTGAAAGAAGAACATGTATTAAAACCTATCCAATTATTAAGTGGAGGAGAACAAACAAAAGTACGATTATGCGAACTTATTGTAACTAAAAGCAATGTTTTAATTTTAGATGAACCAACTAACCATTTGGATACAGAGACTAAGAGGGCTTTACAGGAAGCGTTAAAACAATATAAAGGTACGGTTTTAATTGTTTCACATGAGCCATCTTTCTATGAAGCGTGGATAACGAAAATATGGAATATCGAAGAATGGAACGTTTAACATGATTTTCGAGAATTTTCACAGGAGAATCGTATGAAGAAGCACTCTTATGGTACGCTTATAAGCGTGCTTTTTCTGCGATTATGTTTATATTTATAATAATACTAGATGCCTTTCCCTAATAGGTTACTATTTTTCTTTGTATATATAGATAGTTTGAAATGGAATGAAAATAATTCCTATATGTAAAGGATAATGTGAGTAGTATGGGAAGACAATAGAACTTAAAGGGAATTCATGTAAAATTCAGATGAACTTCACACAAAATTAATGTATAAACTGAATATAATTATAATAGGTTATTATAATCAAAACTTTCGATTTTTTTGCAAAATTAAAGGTTTAGCTGGGAGTTTTACTGTCCGTAAACGCCCGATTGGTGAGGGCTAATAATCAGTGGGGGGGATGAACAAACTCCCCACTGATTAAAGTTTCACTTTATAAGAAGGAATATTACCGTCTTTTTATACATTATTAATTTTATATATCTTTTGAAAGAACTTTTGGTGAATTTATGGAGTCAATTTTGAATGACGTAGCAGGATGATGAAATTTCATGTAAAATAATAGTAAAAATATGTAAGGGAGGGGATAGTGTGGATGTGTTTTTGAACATTGCTGAGGAAAAAATTCGTCAAGCGATACGGAATGGTGATCTTGATAATATTCCGGGACAAGGAAAACCACTACAATTAGAAGATCTTTCAATGGTACCTCCAGAATTAAGAATGAGTTATAAAATCTTGAAAAATGCAGGCATGATTCCACCAGAAATGGAATTGCAAAAAGATATATTGAAAATAGAGGATTTAATCGCTTGTTGTTATGATGAAGCAGAGAGAAAAAAATTACAAGAAGAGTTAACAGAAAAACACTACGTTTTTAGCAGGTAATGGAAAAGAGAAAGATTAAAGATAGTTCAGCATTTCGTATGTATCAGGATAAAGTATTTCGTAAATTACGTTAAGAGGGATAAGATGAATACATTTGAAACGATAGAAGAATTAGCAATATATATTGAGAAACAACAATTGGTACTTCTATTTATTAAAACGGAAAATTGTGGCGTTTGTGATGTTATGCTACGGAAAGTAAACTATGTATTAGAGAATTATGATTACGTAGAGAAAGTAGAAATATTACTACAAGACATGCAAGAGATCGCGGGGCGATATGCAGTATTTACAGGGCCAACAGTTTTATTATTTTATAATGGAAAAGAGATCCTTCGTGAATCGCGCTTCATTTCACTTGAAAATCTAGAGAGAACCATTCAATTATTCGAGGATTAAGGGAGGCTTTTATATGGAATTTATTATTGTCATACTGTTATTTGTTGTAGTTGGAACAATCGTAACAGCAGTTCGATCAAACAAAAAGAAGGTAAATCTTACGAAACAAAATAACATTCATAATTCATCTAACAGCTCATCACCATTATTTTTCTTTGCTGGATCTGATAATGATAGCTCGCACGATGGAGGTTCACATGATTGTGGAGGGTCCTTTGGCGGAGATAGTGGAGGTAGCTGCGGTGGTGGAGGTGGCGGTGATTGATGAGAATACGCCCTATAGGGGGCGTATTTCTTTTTAAACAAACGTTTGATTAGTTGGCTTACATATGCATAAAAACAGTTAAACAAACGTTTGTTTAAATACTTTTAACATACTAAGGGGAAAGTAGTGTTATTTTTATTAGCTGCGGGAGGCGTATTTCTTGTTAAATTAGGATTTAAAATTGGAATAATACATATGATTCGAACGTGGTTTGAAAGTACGTTTTCTTAAATAAGGAATATAGCCTCTTGCGATAGAGGTTTTTTATTTGTTATTATTAGACTGAACGGTCGGTTTAAAGAGGTGTGAATATGAGAAGAAGCGCAGAAGAGATAAAGAAAGAAATTGCATATAAAGCAGAAAGTCTGTTTTCACAGAAGGGCTATGCAGCCACATCTATGGAAGAGATTTGTGAAATTACAGAGCGAAGTAAAGGAAGCATTTATTATCACTTTAAAAGTAAAGAAGAATTATTTTTATTTGTAGTAAAACAGCATACGTATGATTGGCTTGAAAAATGGAATGAAAAAGAGAAGTTGTATAGTACTAGTACTGAAAAACTATATGGCCTCGCGGAATATTATGTAGAGGACATACAGCAACCAATTTCAAATGCAATAGAGGAATTCTCTATGAGCCAAGTTGTAAGTAAAGAGATTCTGGATGAACTGTTAGCTTTAACTAGAGAATCATATGTTATGTTTGAGAAATTAATTGAAGCAGGCATACAGTCTGGAGAGTTTCGTGAAGATAATACGCGCGATCTTATGTATATTGTGAATGGCTTATTATCGGGGCTTGGAGTACTTTACTACGAGTTAGATCATAAAGAGCTGAAACGTATTTATAAGAAGGCAATAGATGTATTGTTAAAAGGAATGGCAGCTGAATAATAAGTCAGTTGCTTTTCTTACAAAAAAAACAGACCGAACGGTCGGTTTATGAAAGGGGAATGAAAATGAACGCTTTATTTAAAAACCGAGTATTTATGCTCGTTATGGCATCTGATATTTTACAACAATTTGCAATTTGGATCAGAAATATGGCTCTTTTATATTTCATAATGGAGCGAACGAATAATGATCCGGTTTCTGTTTCTTTATTATCAGTTATGGAATATGCACCTATCTTTATTTTCTCGTTTATCGGTGGTGCGCTAGCTGATCGCTGGAATCCGAAAAGAACAATGGTTGCTGGGGATGTGTTAAGTGTACTGTCTATTATAGGAATTGTCTTGTTGTTAAAGCTGGATTATTGGCAGGCTATATTTTTTGCAACACTCATTTCCGCGGTTGTAGGTCAGTTTTCTCAGCCATCATCTTCGCGTATATTTAAGCGCTATGTAAAGGAAGAACAGGTAGCAAATGCGATTGCATTTAACCAAACATTACAGTCATTATTTATGATTTTTGGACCAGTGGTAGGATCGCTTGTGTATACACAACTTGGTTTATTTACGTCACTATATAGCTTAATCATTTTATTTTTGTTATCTGCTATCGCTCTTTCATTTTTACCAAAATGGGTTGAACAAGAGCAAGTGGCGAGGGATTCATTAAAAAATGATATAAAAGAGGGTTGGAAATACGTTCTTCATACGAAAAATTTACGTATGATTACGATCACTTTCACCATTATGGGCTTAGCTGTTGGACTAACGAATCCATTAGAGGTGTTTCTTGTAATAGAACGGCTTGGAATGGAAAAAGAAGCAGTTCAATATTTAGCCGCAGCTGATGGAATCGGTATGTTGATCGGTGGTATTGTTGCTGCAGTTTTCGCTTCAAAAGTGAATCCGAAAAAGATGTTTGTATTCGGTATGAGCATATTAGCGATGTCATTTTTAGTAGAAGGGCTATCTACATCGTTTTGGATTACTAGTTTCATGAGATTTGGAACAGGTATTTGTTTAGCTTGTGTTAATATCGTTGTCGGTACGCTTATGATTCAACTTGTACCAGAAAACATGATTGGAAGAGTAAATGGAACAATTTTACCATTATTTATGGGTGCTATGTTAATCGGAACATCGCTAGCTGGAGGATTGAAGGAAATGACTTCACTAGTTATTGTATTTTGTATAGCGACGTCACTTATTTTATTGGCAATAGGGCCAGTTCTACGTATGCAAATAAAAAAAGAAGAGCTTGCTAATAAAGAGGAACTGACAAATTCGTTAGCTTCGAAATAACCATTGTAAGGGAGCGGAATTGCTCCCTATTTTTGTGGCAATCTTTTGACAATGAAATGTACCAACTATATACTGATGTTGTAAAAACGATTTTACAGGTTAGGAGAAATGGTGTGAAAAATCAAATCTATGAATTACGCACTGAAAATAATATTTCACAAGGTGCATTAGCGGATAAGTGTAACGTATCAAGACAGACGATAAATGCAATTGAGAATAATAAATATGATCCAAGTTTAGCGCTAGCATTCCGTTTAGCTGAAGTATTAGGAACAACTGTTGATAAATTATTTTTGTACAAGCTTTAGGGAGAGTAGTTGTTGGGGAGAGAGAAAATAAGCTTTTTAGTTACGACATTAGTAGCTATAAGTACGCTATTGTTTGGACTTTATTATTGGTTAACTGAACTTCAAGTAAACTGGTATGCACTATTTATTTGTAGCATCGCATTACATTATATGTTTAAAACTTTGGCAGCACATAATGTTGAAGGTGCAAATGAGGAAAAAGAAGATTTAGAAAAACATGTATTAAAAACAAGTGCAAATGTTACATATTATGTGCTCATTGTATTAATTTTTGGTTTGTTTTTCGCATCGGTAGGCTTTAATAAATGGATAGATTTTCATGATATACCGCTTTTATTTGCACTATGTGCCGCTATAGTTGTAAAGCCAGCTATAGAGTTTTTAATTGTAAGGCGTTATCGCTAATAATATAAGAAAAAGATCCTCTTCTTATGTGAAGAGGATCTTTTTCTTATATCGTTTTAGTTTTAGGGGTAGGTGGTGTAATAGATGTATCATTTTCAGGAACTCTAGTTAATAGGAATCCACCGATAATAAACAGAACAATAATACTAAGTACACCAGCGTTTGTTTTTCCTGTTAATTGTGTTGTGACACCTACTAATACCGGACCCATAATTGCTGCGAATTTACCAAAGATATTATAAAATCCGAAGAATTCATTTGCAGATTCTTTCGGTACTAGTTTTGCGAAATATGAACGGCTAAGTGCTTGAATACCGCCTTGAGAAGTGGCAACTAACATTGCTAAAATCCAGAAATCAAGTGTCGTTTTTAAGAAATAAGCATATGTGCAGATAATGATATAAATAATAATACCGACATATAGCATTTTTTTACCGGTAAATGTTTCCGATAGTTTTCCATATAATAAAGCGAATGGACAAGCGACAATTTGTGTTACAAATAAGATGATTAATAGGTTAGTTGCACTAATACCGAGATCTGTTCCGTAAGCGGTAGACATAGTGATAATTGTATCGACCCCGTCAATGTAGAAAAAGTAAGCTATTAGGAACATAAATACAGTTTTATATTCTTTAATATTTTTAAAAGTATTAGCAAGGCGCTTGAAACTCATTGCAATTGGTCTTGGATGACGTTCAATATAGTGTGTTTGCTCTACATTTTTTAGCATTGGTATCGTAAATAGTCCCCACCAAAGAGCTGTTATTGCAAAGGAAATTTGACTAGCAATTCCGACTGATAAGGGGATAGTTCCTTTTTGAGCAAGAATGATAAGAGCAATACAACCGATAAAAGGAATTGTGCTCCCAATGTAACCTAATGCAAAACCTCGCGTAGAAATTCGGTCCATTCTATCTCCAGAGGTAACATCTACTAAAAATGCATCATAAAAAATATTTGCTCCAGCAAAGCCGACTAATGCGAGCATATAGCATCCTAGTAATAAGTACCACTGAGATGTTGGAACAATTGCTAGCATACTTGTAAATACGATACCGAGTCCAAAGAAGAATGTGAAAAATCGTTTTTTAAATCCCTTATAATCAGCAACTGTGCCGAGAATGGGAGCGAGTATAGAAATTAAAAGTGTAGCGAACGAGTTTGCATATCCCCAATAGGCTGTTGAAGTTGCACCAGATAGTCCAGCTTCTTTTGCAGCTGCTTTAAAGTAAATTGGAAATAATGCAGTTGTAATGACGAGCGAATATACCGAGTTCGCCCAATCGTATAATATCCAGCTTTTTTCTTGTCTGGACATTTTTTTCATATAATGTTCCCCCTTAAATTTGTTCTACTAACAGTGTACAAAAATAAAAATTATAAAAAGAGAAACAGTGAGGATTTTTACATAACTTTTACATATATACACAGTTCTTTACAATTGAAGTAAATCCTCTACAATTGCGCCGTCTGTTTCACCTAAGTGCAAACCGAGTAACCTAGCGATAGTCGGACCTTCATCAATCAGTCTCATATACGGAATTGTAACGCCGCTTTGAATACCTTTCCCAGTAGCCAAAAAAATTGTTTCATAGTTAGGTTTTGTTGGCGAGTAACCATGGGTTCCAAATGTATATTTTTTACTAGGCGTAACATCTTTTGCAGTAATTTCTTTTATAAAATCTCCTGTATGGTTTTCAGTGAAATAATACCCTTCTTGTGCTTCTAACATAAATAAACAATTACCGTCTGCACCGCATTCCTTCGCATCTTCATCATGAAGTATAAATTCAATTCCGTTTTGTTTATTTTGAAGCAGGTCTTCAAGGAGTAGTTGTACTTCTCGAATTGTATCCGTATCGTTTTTGTCTCTCACATATACATAGGCAGACCCGTCGCAACTTTGGCAATAGGCCTTCCAATCTACTAATTTTCCTTTTGAATTTATAGATATAAGCCCTTTTTCATGAAATAGTACATTTAATTGAACGGCTTTGTTTTCACTTAAGGCGCTATGATCGCCAAGTGCAATAATTGTACTTTCTTCGTATATCCCGCTTTCTTTTAATGCATCAATAATTTTTCCAAGGCGTTCGTCGTGTCTGTGGATTGCAGCTATTGTTTCTTTAGACTCAAAGCCATGATAGTGTCTTTGAGTGTCTAAATCAGTAAAATGTACGAACATAACATTTGGCTTTTTCGTATGGATTGTATGTACAGTAGAAGCGAGGACGAAATCATCAAGTTCAGGCTGTGACAGTCCATTTCGTATATGGCCGAAACGACGATTTAAATCTAATTGATATAGCGGACTACCGCTAAATAAGGAAACTAAAATTTGATTTTGCCACGGTCTATTTGGAAAAATTTCTGGTAAATTGTAATCAATATTTGCTCTTCCAGTAACAGGCCATAGAAGGGCTGCTGTCGTTAAATTTGCTTTGCGTGCCTCATCATATAAAGTTGTTCCTTTAATGGACTTTCGATACCAATGCCAATCTGGTGACTCACGTCCTGGTTGAAGTAATGTATTGCTGACAACGCCATGCTTATTAGGATAATTACCGGTTATGATTGTTGAGTGGCTTGGATACGTTACAGAAGGATAAATTGGCTCCACTTTTTCCACAACAGCGCCATTTTTTATTAAATATTGGAAGTTAGGTAGTTTTTGTAATATAGGAAAATCTAAAGCTGATAAGCAATCGAAAGATAAAATAATGACGTGGTTTGTTAATGCTTTATCCATAAAGTTTCCCTCCTGATTATATAAAACCTATTCTTATATATTACTATTAATACCTAGTAATAAAAATATATTTTTGAGCAAAAATTTATTGTTTATTTTCAGAAAAATTAAACATATAATTAAGTATAAGGGAATGAATGGAAGGAGGGAATACTATGGATTGGCTAGATGGATTTGGTATCTTTTACATCATTGGCGGAATCACGATCATCCTCGTATTTGCTATTTCGTATGTACTAAAGAAACGGTTTCCAGACAAACAGTTCGATATTATATTTGCACTTAGTTTAATACTTCTTTGCTTAGCATCCTTTCCCGCTACAATGATGGTTATTGGTGGATGGGAAGGAATGGGATATGGATTTATTGGTTTCTTCGTTCTACTAGGTACACTTATCGGTATGATTGCACATCAACTTGTAAAAATCTCTCGAAAAAGCTACGTATAAAACTGCAAAAAATGAAAAGAATATATAATAATGAGAAAATTAGCTATTGTTTAAAAAAAGAATTTGTATTATGATAATCAACAAATTTATTTCGTTATAACGATGAAAAAGGACTAGTACATGTTCAACCTTTTTAGCAGAGAGAGAATCCGCCAGGCTGAAAGATTCTTAAAAAGGCAATATGGAACCTGCCTTTGAGTTCTGCATATGCAGCGGGAAATTCCCGTTATCAAAAAGAGAGCATACTCAATTTTTTTGTGTATGAATCAGGGTGGTAACGCCGGCAAAGCTCGGTCCCTATTTAGGGACGCGGGCTTTTTTGTATTTTCTAAAGGAGGAAGACTGACTATGGCAAAAGAACAAGTGCAAGCCATTACAAAGATGGAAGAGGACTTTGCGCAGTGGTATACCGATATTGTAAAAAAAGCGGAACTCGTGGACTATTCAAGTGTAAAAGGATGTATGATTCTACGTCCGTACGGTTATGCCTTATGGGAAAATATGCAGAAAGTGATGGATGAAAAGTTAAAAGAATCTGGTCATGAAAATGTGTATATGCCAATGTTTATTCCGGAGAGTTTATTGCAAAAAGAGAAGGATCATGTGGAAGGGTTTGCTCCTGAAGTAGCATGGGTTACGCATGGGGGAGATGAAAAGTTAGCGGAAAGACTTTGTATACGCCCTACATCTGAAACTTTATTCTGTGAGCATTTTTCAAAGATTGTGCAATCATATAATGATTTGCCAAAGCTATATAATCAGTGGTGTTCAGTAGTTCGTTGGGAAAAGACAACGAGACCATTCCTTCGTACAACTGAATTTTTATGGCAAGAAGGTCATACGATTCATGAAACGGCAGAAGAATCACAAGCTGAAACATTAAATATTTTAAATCTATATGCTTCTTTTTGTGAAGATTACTTAGCGATACCAGTAATTAAAGGGCAAAAAACAGAAAAAGAAAAGTTTGCAGGAGCGAAGGCAACTTATACGATTGAAAGTTTAATGCATGATGGAAAAGCGCTTCAAACAGGAACATCTCATAACTTTGGAACGAACTTCTCAGAAGCATTTGATATTAAGTTTTTAGATCGTAATGGTAAATGGCAATATGTACACCAAACATCTTGGGGTGTATCAACAAGAATGATAGGTGGACTTATTATGGTTCATAGCGATAATAATGGACTTGTAATGCCGCCGAAAGTTGCACCAGTGCAAGTTGTTATTGTCCCTATTGCTCAGCATAAAGAAGGCGTTTTAGAAAAAGCAACAGAGTTACAAGGGCGTATTCAAAAGATTGCGCGAGTAAAAATAGATGCTAGTAATAAAACACCTGGCTGGAAATTTAATGAGTATGAAATGAAGGGTGTTCCAATTAGATTAGAAGTTGGTCCAAAGGATATTGAAAAGAATCAAGTTGTACTTGTAAGGCGAGATACGAAAGAAAAAGAGTTTATATCAATGGATCAATTAGAAGAGCGCATCCCATCATTACTTGAGGAGATTCATCATTCTTTATTTAATAAAGCAAAGGTATTTCGCGATGAGAATACGTATAGTGCGACGAATTTTGAAGAGATGAAAAAAGTGGCGGATGAAAAGCAAGGGTTTATTAAGGCAATGTGGTGCGGAGAATTAGCTTGTGAAGAGAAGCTAAAAGAAGAAGTTGGTGTATCTTCACGCTGTATGCCTTTTGAGCAAGAGCACTTAGCTGACGAATGTATTTGTTGTGGTAAAGAAGCTAAGAAAATGGTGTATTGGGGAAAAGCGTATTAATACTCTTTCTTATAGATGAGAAAAAGGACTTTGGATTGCATGATAAAATGCAACTCAAAGTCCTTTTTCGTTTTATTGTTTGTATCATGTATTTTTTAGATGGAAGGATGTTGTTTTTTATTTTGCGTTTTTACGACGAATAAATAGTAACACACCAATTAGGAATGTCGAAATCCCCATTAAAATTGATGCAGGATAATGTGTTGCAGTATTAGGTAACTTATCGCCTTGTTTTTTCGCATTATCTTTTACATTTCCACCTTGAGAACCGTTGCCACCCTGAGAACTGCTATCGCCTTTAATACGTTTGCCGCCTTGAGAGCCGTTGCCACCCTGAGAACTGCTATCGCCTTTAACACGGTTACCGCCCTGAGAACCACTGCCACCAGAACCGTTGCCACCAGAACCATTGCCACCAGAACCATTGCCACCAGAACCATTGCCACCAGAACCATTGCCGCCAGAACCATTACCACCAGAACCGCTGCCACCAGAGCCATTGCCGCTAGAGCCATTACCACCAGAACCGTTGCCGTCAGAACCGCTGCCACCAGAGCCATTGCCGCCAGAACCACTGCCACCAGAACCGTTGCCACCAGAACCGTTGCCACCAGAACCATTGCCACCAGAACCGCTGCCGTCAGAACCACTGCCACCAGAACCACTGCCACCAGAACCGTTGCCACCAGAACCATTGCCACCAGAACCGCTGCCACCAGAACCGTTGCCACCAGAACCATTGCCACCAGAACCGTTGCCACCAGAACCATTGCCACCAGAACCGCTGCCGTCAGAACCACTGCCACCAGAACCACTGCCACCAGAACCGTTGCCACCAGAACCATTGCCACCAGAACCGCTGCCACCAGAACCGTTGCCACCAGAACCACTGCCGTCAGAACCACTGCCGCCAGAACCGTTGCCACCAGAACCATTGCCACCAGAACCATTGCCATCAGAACCGCTGCCGTCAGAACCGTTGCCACCAGAACCACTGCCACCAGAACCGCTGCCGTCAGAACCGTTGCCACCAGAACCGTTACCACCAGAGCCGTTACCGCCAGAACCACTGCCATCAGAACCGTTGCCACCAGAACCACTATCGTCCTGAGAACCATTGTTTCCTGGAGGTTTATTATTATCTTTTGAATTACCTTCTGCTAAATTATCGTTATTTTGTACAATAGCGTTTGTTATTGGATGGAAGTTTTCCGTTGCAGCATTACCAATATTTAAGCCGCTAAAAAAGGATAAAGAAAGTGTAGATGCTAAAATGAATATTTTTGTCATTATTTTCCTCCTGAAGAAAAATTATTGTTCCATCTAAAACACATCCCTTTGTAATATTTCATAGGAAAAAGAGTTTTATGCAAAAAAAACTATATATAGAAAAAGGTGGTGTATTTCTAAAGGGAGAAAAGAGTTAATGTAAATTCCCTACAAATAGTAGAGTGATGGAGAATTTACACTCATAACAGTAGAGGAAGTGGCAACGGATGAAAGAATATATTGCATTTGATATTGGTGGTACGCAAATTAAATATGGAATTGTTTCAGAAATAGGGGTAGTACTAATGCATAAAAAGGTCCCAACAGAAATTCACTTGGGCGGGGAACAAATTGTTCAAAAGCTTATATATTTATCAAAAAAAATAATGACTGAACATACTATTTCCGGAATTGGTATTAGTACAGCGGGAATTGTTGATATTAATAAAGGAGTTATAACGGGAGGTGTGGATCATATTCCGCATTATGCTGATATTCCTATTGTTGAGAGATTACAAGAAATATTAAAAGTTCCTGTATCTATTGAAAATGATGTTAATTGTGCAGCCTTTGGCGAGAAATGGAAGGGGATTGGGAGGGGAGAAAGTGATTTTATTATGCTCACACTTGGAACGGGGATTGGTGGAGCGATTGTTATAAATGGGGAGTTATACCGTGGACATTCGTTTGGTGCTGGGGAATGGGGAAATATGTTAATAGAAGGGAAAACTTTTGAGGAGGTTGCCTCAATTTCGGGATTAATTCATCTTGTACGAAGATATAAAGGTGAAGAAGAGTGGGATGGTAAAACAATTTTTGAATTATATGATAAGGGTGATAGTGGTGTTACTCAAGCCGTGAAGATTTTCTTTAAACATTTGGCGATTGGAATTAGTAACCTTGCTTATATTTTTAATCCGAAAATGATTATAATTGGTGGGGGAATTACTGAAAGAGGAGATGATTTCTTAGATGAAGTGAAGGAAGAGATAGGAACATACTTAAATCAAGAGATTTATAGTAATTGTGAGATTAAACTTGCGCAAAGCGGCAATTGTGCAGGAATGATTGGTTCTATTTACCACTTCTTACATCATCATAAGTAAATTATATGGATGTTTTCATATAATTGAGAATTTATCCTTTTTCTCACTAGATAAATAATGCTACAATATAAGAGAAGAATACAATATTTTCCGATTCGGAAAATGCTTTGTAGAAAGGAAGAAACTTCATGCCTATTATTTTAGAAAAAGGACAAAAGATCGATTTAACGAAAGGACAACCGAGAGTAGCAAAACTGCAGGTTGGCTTGGGCTGGGATCCAATTGGGCAATCAGGTGGTTTTCTGTCTTCTTTATTTGGAAGTAAACCGAATGTAGATTGTGATGCATCTGTTGTTATGTTAGAAGGAGATCGCTTTTTAAACAAAAATGATCTAGTTTATTTTGGCAACAAACTTTCTACTTGTGGTAGTATCATTCATTCAGGAGATAATTTAACAGGTGAAGGTGCTGGTGATGACGAAACAATTTTCGTAGAATTACATAAAGTTCCGAGCCGTATTAATCGTTTAGTATTCGTTGTAAATATCTATGACTGTGTAAATCGTCGTCAAGATTTTGGGATGATTCGCAATGCATATATTCGTATTCAAAACCCACAAACAGGTGAAGAATTAGCGCGTTATAACTTGTCAGATAATTACGCTGGCAAAATGACTTTAATTGCAGGGGAAATGTATCGAGACGGAAACGAATGGAAGTTTTCAGCAGTTGGAGAAGGAACACAAGATAAAAACTTAAGTGAGATTGTATCACGTTACCAATAAAATAAACCAAGGAGGAATTGTATATGGCATCAATTTCATTGAAAAAAGGACAAAAGGTAGACTTAACAAAAACAAATCCAGGTCTTTCGAAAGTTCTTGTAGGACTTGGTTGGGACACGAATCGTTATGACGGACAAAGCGATTTCGATTTAGATGTTAGTATCTTCTTAGTAGGTGCTAACGGTAAAGTTTCAGGAGCAGAGGATTTCGTTTTCTATAATAATCCCAAAGGTGCGAATGGTGCTGTAGAGCATTTAGGAGATAACCGTACAGGTGAAGGTGAAGGCGACGATGAAACAATTAAAATAGACTTAAAAAATGTTCCTGCACATATCGAACGTATTTGCTTCACAATCACAATTTATGATGGAGAAGGCCGTAGCCAAAACTTCGGACAAGTTTCTAACTCTTTCGTACGCATTATGGATGAAGAAAAGAATGCAGAATTAATTCGTTACGATTTAGGAGAAGATTTCTCTATTGAAACTGCAGTAGTAGTAAGTGAATTATACCGTCACGCAGGTGAGTGGAAATTCAATGCAATCGGAAGTGGATTCCAAGGTGGATTAGGTTCTCTATGTAATAACTTTGGTTTAGATGTAGAGTAATAGATTTATATATCCATCAGTGAAATGTATATTTACTGATGGATATATTTTTTGATATTAAAATATAGAGGTGAATATGCATGGTTATTCAATTACAAAAAGGACAGAAAATTGATTTAGCTAAAACAAGCCCAGGTTTATCAAGAGCAGTAATTGGTCTTGGATGGGATATTAAATCTTATGATGGTGGATCTGATTTCGATTTAGATGCATCTGCCTTTTTATTAGATGCGAACGGGAAATGTACGAAGGAAACTGATTTTATTTTCTATAATAATTTACAGTCTCCTTGTGAGTCAGTTTTACATACAGGAGATAACCGTACAGGTGCAGGTGACGGTGATGATGAGCAACTTGTTGTAGATTTGAAAAAGGTTCCAGCAGATGTTCATAAAATTGCTATTACAGTTACAATTTATGATGGTGAAGGCCGTAATCAAAACTTTGGACAGGTTGCAAATGCATTCGTTCGTTTAGCAAATGAAGAAACAAACGAAGAAGTTCTTCGTTTTGATTTAGGGGAAGATTTCTCCATTGAAACAGCAGTTGTCTTTTGTGAATTATACCGTCATAATGGACAGTGGAAGTTTAATGCAGTAGGAAGCGGTTTCCAAGGTGGCTTAGGTGCGCTTGTAAGAGCGTATGGCTTGGATGCATAAGAAGGGAAACGACATTCGTTTCCTTTTTTTGACCTTTCTATAAATCTAGCAAAGAATAGGGGATAAAGGTAAGATGAGTATTTTGCAAGGAATCCTTGATACGTATGCTCAGTTTTTTGACTTGGACATGTGGATTAAAGTGTTGCAGGATCCAGTATCTTGGGGATTAATCGGTACACTTGTTGTACTTGAAGGGTTATTATCTGCTGATAACGCACTTGTATTAGCGGTAATGGTAAAACACCTTCCAGAAGAAAAGCGTAAAAAAGCATTATTCTATGGCCTTATTGGAGCTTATGTATTCCGTTTTATTGCAATTGGAATCGGAATGTTCTTAATTAAATTAGCATGGGTAAAAGTGTTAGGTGCACTTTACTTAGCTTGGCTTTCAATTAAATACTTCATTGATAAGCGAAAAGGTAATGCAGAAGAAGAGGAAGCTCATGGTATGAACCAAAATAGTATTCTCTTCAGAATGTTTGGTGTCTTCTGGGGGACAGTTGCGATGGTTGAATTAATGGATATCGCATTCTCTGTAGATAGCGTACTTGCTGCATTTGGTGTATCGAATGAAGTTTGGATTTTACTATTAGGCGGAATGCTCGGTATTTTAATGATGCGTGGTATCGCTGGCGTATTCTTAAAATTGTTAGAACGTATTCCAGAACTGGAAACGACAGCATATATTTTAATCTTAATTATTGCAGCAAAAATGCTACTGTCTGTTATTCATATTGAAGTAAGTCATACGCTGTTCTTTATTATTTTAGTTGTAGCGTTTGGAGCAACATTTATACTTCACTACATGAAGAATTCTGGACAAGCTAAAGAAGAAGTTGCAGCTACTAAAAATGAACATAAATAATTGAAATGGGTTTGCTCGTTATGCGAGCGCCCATTTTTTATAACTAAAAATAGTTTATAATAGAAGAGAGACTTTATAAAAAACGTAAATGTTTTTGGAGGTGAACTGTTGTGTTTTCACGTTTTACACTTCAACCATGTGCATTAAAAGAAGAATCAGATTTAAAGCAATTTGAAGCGCTTTTAGAAAAACGCCCACAATATGAACTGACAGAGAATGAGATGAAATTTAGTTATATAGCAACTCGTATTCTTGGTGTTCCCAATGATGTAGATGAATATTTTAATGAGTTATTTGATTATAGTGAAGCAAAAGGGATCGAGGTTTTGCATGAACACAATTTAAATAAGGTGATTGATCCCGAAAAACTGCGCCATATTCAAGAAGTTTTTGCATTACATCAAGAAGCACCGAATGGACTTACAGTAAATAGACTTGTAGCCCATTTGTCTGGAAAACAACTATTACCGCAAGTAGACAATCCTGATTTACAGCATTATATACATACGACGTTTATTTCGGTATTAAAATTGTATGAAAAACAACATAATCAATCTTTAAAAACAGAAGGGTTCCGTCGTTTCTTAATTGATATGATTAAATTAAGTGAAAATTACGTAGCGAAGTGGTTCTCTACGATTAATTATAAGAAACAAATGCCGCGTATCGTTTGGTACGGTGATGCGACAGAGAGTCGTATATATTTCTTATACTTTCTTATTATGCTCGGCTGCGATGTGCTTTATTATCACCCAGAAGGAAAAGATGGATTTGAGAGTATAGATGAGGAAGGAAAGACCTTTGTCGTATCTCATTCAGGCCGTATTTCATTGGAACCATTTCCTGATCGGCGTCGTGAACGCGTCGCAACGGTAGCTTATCAAGCTTCAAAAGAAATCGAGCAAGTACTTCACCACGATAATTCACTGCTGTACAAGCCATGGCAATTCCGTTCATACACACCTGTAGCACGTACATTAAAAACAACATATGATGAACTCTTTTTAATTACGAAAGAAAAGGCATTTGTACGCCCAACCTTCTTTGTTGAAAATAAGCATATTTATATTCCTTCTTTATTTGCAAAAATATCAGGTGTGTCAAAGAATGATAAAGAATATTTTCAACGATTAAAGGCTGTTACATCATTTGATAACAGTTTATTAATTAATACATTTCCGTTTACGAAAGAACAAAAAGCGAATTTCCAATATCATTATCGAGATGCATTGGACCGCGGAGGGAAGTTACATCCGGATTTAATTATGAATAGTCATTGGTGGCCGCATAAACGTTTACCAGAAGGTTTACAACATGGTATTGCAGAGGCAATCATTCATACGTGCGAAAGTGAAATGTGTAAACCAATTGCGAAAGAGACGAAACAAGATGTAGCACTGTATGTTTTCGCACAGCTTTCTCAAATCCCACCGAACATTTTAGAGCAACTTGAGAAATTTGATTATTCGCAAGAAGTACCGAAAATTGTTATATTTAATAATGAGAAGAGCGGAGAATTAAGCCGTTCTGATGCTGTTTTATTATTGTTTTTAAATCAAATTGGAGTAGATGTATTCCACTTCAATCCAACGGGGAGAAACGATATTGAACCGTATATTGAAGTAGGAGCATTTGATTCACATTGGCTTGAAGAAGTTAATTTCGATCTTGAGTTTCATGGTTCATCAGCCTATAAAAATTTATCACAAACAATAAAAGGACTATTTCGTCCATTTTTATAAGGAAAGGGAGAATACCATATGAATAACCCAGTCGTACTAGATTCGAAAACAGAATTGAATGAGCAAACTGCACAAGATGTTCGTTTACAACTTAGACAAGATGCGGAAGTGCAACGTATTTATAATGCGGTAGATATTAAAGATCAATTGGAATTAATCGAGCTTGGAAAAGAACCATCTATGGAAATTTCACGTTTCGCTGATCAAATTTTACATACAATGTCTTTATCAAAAATAGAAGACTCTGGTGAATTATTAAAACAGCTTGGTAAAATTATGGACAGATTTGATAGCAAAGACTTTGCGGAAGAGAAAAGTGGCTTCTTCTCACGCATGTTCAAAAAAGCAGATAAAATGATTGAACAAATCTTTAGTAAGTATCAGACAATGGGTCGCGAAATGGATAAAGTATACGTAGAAATTACGAAGTATCAAGATGAAATGAAAAAATCAATTGGTACATTAGACGGCCTGTATGAGCAAAACTTAAAGTATTATTTAGATTTAGAAAAATACGTAGTAGCAGGGGAAATGTTATTAGAGCGTTTAAATACAGAGTTAGTTCCGATGTACGAAGAGCGCGTACGTAATAATGATCAGTTAGCAGGTATTGAATTAGAATCGCTTAAAAACTCTGTTGAAATTTTAGAACAACGTATTGATGACTTAGAAAAAGCACGTATGGTTGCTCTATTAACAGCGCCACAAATTCGTATGGTTCAACGTGGTAACAACAAATTAATCGGTAAAATCAATACAGCATTTATTACAACGATTCCTATCTTTAAAAATGGTATTATTCAAGCGGTAAATGCAAAACGTCAAAAGCTGGTTGCAGACTCTATGGCTGAACTTGATCGTCGTACGAATGAATTACTTAAGAAAAATGCGCAAAATATCGCGACTCAAAGTGTGGAAGTAGCGAGATTATCAGGTTCTTCTAGTATTAAGATGGAAACACTTGAGGAGACTTGGAACATTATTTCAAGAGGTATGCAAGAAACACAACAAATTGAAGAACAAAATAAACGTGAGCGTGAAGAAAGCCGTAAGCGTATGGCTACATTAACAGAGAACATCAAAAAAGAATTACAAGGCTAAAGTGAAACTTTAATCAGTAGGGGTTTTGTTCATCCCCACTGATTATTAGCCTTCACCAATCGGGCGTTTACGGGCAGTTGATCTCCCACCTAACTTCTTTGCTCCAGCCGAATTTTGAGGTGGGAGTTTTACTGCACGGCAAATAGCGGGGTAAATGAAAAGGCAATGAGGAATATTCCTCATTGCCTTTTAGTTTCTCTTAACTAATTTAATGATTTCATTCACAACAAGCGGAATGATACTTAATAAGAGAACAAATCCCCAATCGCGTAATGTTAATGCATGCACACCAAATATATTGGCAAGAGGAGGGATGGAGATAATACAAACTTGCATAAGAACACCGATAAGAAGTGAGAAGACTAAATATTTATTTGTAAATATCCCAATTGAAAAAATCGATTTCGTTCTTGAACGTAAGTTAAATGAATGAACGAGTTGAGAAAAACTAAGAACGACAAATGCCATCGTTTGAGCATGTAATAGAGCGTCTTCATCAAGTTGCTCTGGGAAGAGAGGAAATAAATTTGTATCTCCTGTATAGAGCTTTGCCCCAACGATAAAGGCCGTTAAAGTGAGGAGTCCAATTACAACCCCATTGAAAATAAGAAAAGGAACGCTACCGCTAAATAAGCTTTCTTTCGCATGTCGTGGTTTTTCCTTCATCACATCTGGATCTTCAGGATCAACACCGAGTGACAGTGCAGGCAGTGTATCTGTAATTAAATTTACCCACAAAATGTGAATAGGTCGTAGTGGTGTTGCCCAGCCAAGTAAAATAGCTAAAAATAAAGCGATAATTTCTCCGAAGTTACAAGAGAGTAGGAAGAGAATCGATTTTTTTATATTACGATAAATATTTCTACCTTCTTCAACGGCTTTAACGATAGATGAGAAGTTATCGTCTGTTAAAACGACATCTGCTGCGCCTTTTGCGACATCTGTTCCGGTAATGCCCATTGCTACTCCAACATCTGCTTGTTTTAAAGATGGAGCATCATTTACACCATCTCCAGTCATGGAAACAATATTTCCTTTAGCGAGTAATGCTTTTACGATCTTCACTTTATGTTCTGGAGAGACCCTAGCGAATACATTTAAGTGATTAATTTTACTTGCTAGTTCTGTATCTGAAATGTTATCTAATTCAGTTCCAATCATAATTTCAGATTTTTCTTCAGCGATACCAAGTTCTTTGGCAATTGCAAAGGCGGTATCCTTATGATCGCCAGTAATCATAACTGTACGAATACCAGCTTTTTTACACTCTGTAATGGAATCCTTTACTTCTGTACGTGGTGGATCAATCATACCGACAAGACCGATAAAGATGAGATTTTCTTCGAGATGATTTATATCCAGATCGCTTGAATTGTATTGTTTAAATGCGAATGAAAGTACTCTTAAAGCTTCTTGAGACATTGACTGGGCAGCGTCTAATATTTGATTTTTATCAGAATCTGTTAGGACCTCGATTTTGTTATTTATAAAGATATGGGTGCAGTGAGGTAAAAGTTTATCGATAGCACCTTTCGTCATACTATAGTAGTTTTCATCGTACGTGTGTACAGTTGACATCATTTTACGATCAGAATCGAAAGGTAGTTCGTTAACACGTTCATGTGTATTTTCTAACTGATCTTTTTGAATGTTAAAAGAGCTTCCGGCAACAAGAAGGGCAATTTCTGTAGGATCCCCTGTTTGTGAGTCGGTACCGTAAGAAGCATCGTTACATAAAACCATATTTTCTAATAGTAGGCGGTGTATATCATTGTTCACATTCAAATTTTCTAAATGATCATATGTGCGATCACTATAAAAGTGAGTAACAGTCATTTTATTTTGAGTTAATGTACCCGTTTTATCTGAACAAATAATTGTGACAGAACCGAGGGCTTCAACAGCTGGTAGTTTACGAATAATAACATTTTGTTTAATCATACGCTGAACACCAATTGCAAGAACGATGGAAACGATAGCTGGCAAACCTTCTGGAATGGCCGCAACAGCTAAACTAATCGCAGTCATGAACATTTCTAATGTATCTCGTCCTTGTAAAAAACCGATGAGAAACATAGTAGCACAAATAGCTACAGCGACAAAACCTAAATATTTTCCTACTTGTGCTAAGCTTTTTTGAAGTGGTGTCATATCATCGTCTGCTTCATGTAAAAGGGTAGCGATTTTACCAATCTGTGAATTCATTCCAGTTTCAACAGCGACACCAACTCCGCGTCCGTATGTTACTAGCGTCGACATAAAGGCCATGTTTTTTTGATCGCCTAATGGCACTTGTTCATCACTTTGCATAGAAGGGTGGTAGATTGCATCTTTATCAACAGGGACAGATTCACCAGTTAGAGCAGATTCTTCAACCTTTAAATTAGCAGTCTCGATAAGCCGTAAATCACATGGGATATATCGTCCGGCATCAAGCATAACGATATCACCTGGAACGACGTGTTCAGATGGGATTTCTTTAAGTTCGCCGTCTCGTTTTACGATAGCTTTAGGTGTCGCCATTTTCTTTAGTGCTTCTAAAGCTTGCTCGGCCTTTGATTCTTGAATGACACCGATAACTGCATTTAAAATCACAACGAGCGCGATAATACTTGCGTCGGCCCATTCACCTACAAAGGCGGAAATAAGGGCAGCAATAATAAGGACATATACGAGGACGTCGTTAATTTGGGTGAAAATGCGTTGCCATAAAGTACGTTTTTGTTTTGTAGCTAATTCATTAGAACCATATTGCTTTAAACGTTCATTTACGATTTCATCTGTTAAACCGTGTTGTTCATTTGTTTCTAGGTCGATTAATGTTTGATTTTTCGTCTTACTGTACCAATTGCTCATAAGTAAGCACCTCCAGTAAAAACAGTTAGCAATGGTAGTGTTGCTATTATTTGTGAGTAGTATGTATGGAGAAAAAATCTAAGGTGAGGTTCTACTTTCATTGTACAGTATTTTAAAATGTGATGAGGAAAAGCGCAGAGTTGTCATGAATTTGTTGAAATTAAAAAGAGCCTCTATTTAGGAGGCTCTTTGTTATTTTTTAATTAATGTACCTAATTCTTCTGTAATAGCTTGCATTTCACTAATGCTAAATGTTTCACGTTTCATAACATGCTCATAAATGTCACGTAAGTCTTCGTACATTTCTTCGTTAAAGCTAGCTGCTCTCATTGCTCCAGCATTAACCATGCGTAGTTTTTCTTTAATAGCTTCTACCATATATTCAACGTTTTCTTCTGATTTTACGGATAAATCCACCGAAGTGTCCCCCTTTAAAATAACATAAGGCTATCTTAACATTTTTTATCATTTTCGTTAATGAAACTTTTCAATCCTATTAAATTAGTAGGGATTTCCTTTATAATTAATAATTGGTTGTTTATACTATAAGTATATATTAAGAAATGCACCAAGAAGGGAAGAAACAAAAATATGGTCCAAGTATTGTTTGTTTGTCTTGGGAACATTTGCCGTTCTCCAATGGCAGAAGCGATTTTTCGAGATCTTGTCGTAAAAGAGGGACTCGAAGAGAAAATTGTCATTGATTCTGCAGGAACTGGAGATTGGCATATTGGTCATCCACCACATAAAGGAACACAAAAAATTTTAAAAGAAAATGAAGTCGCTTTTGAAGGAATTAAAGCAAGGAAAGTAGAAAAAGAAGACTTAACAAAGTTTGATTATATTATTGCCATGGACAACAAGAATATAGCAGATTTAAAAAGTTTAGGTAAAACTGGAGGCTATATTGGTATGCTGTCCGATTTTGTTCCAGACGGTGGCTGGACAGACGTTCCTGACCCTTACTTTACAGGGGACTTCCAAGAAGTGTATGACCTTGTAACAGAAGGGTGTGCAAAGCTATTAGCTTTCATTCGAAATGAACAAGGAATATGAGGAAGCTTAGAAAGTAATACTTTCTAACATAAGAAATGAAAGGGTGAAGGAATATGGCAAAGAAAAATAATATTGCTCGAAACATTGCGATTGGTGTAGCTGCAGGTGTAGCTGTATCTATGTTAAAGAAAGAAAACCGTGAAAAAGTAAAAAATACAGCGGGAAAAGCAAAAACAAAGATGATTGAAATCGGTGAAAATGCGAAGATAAAAGAAAAAGTGCAAACTGTTACAGATAAAGGACGCGAACTTGCTGATTTTAATGTAGTGAAAGCGAAAGTAGCAGAAATTAAAAAATTAACGCCGTCTGTTGTAGAGACGTTAAAAGAAACGAAAGAAATTTTTAGTAAGAAAAAAGTTGAGCCAGTAGAAAAACCAGAAACGATCGAAATTCAAGCTGTATCTCCGAAAGTAGATGAGCTTAAAGCGGAAGAAGAGCCAGTGGTAGCTGAAGATGGTGGTATGAAAGAAGCGCGTGAATTATTTATGAAAGACTCAAATGCAGAGGAAAAAAAAACTGAAGCATACATTGAGCTAAAGCAAAATAAAGAAGAGAAGAAAAGCGTTTAAAAATATATGAGAAAATTTATAGAAAAAGTAAGAAGACATCGTACTTTTTCGTTCGGAAAAGATTTATATGACCGGACGATGCGCGATGATGTAGCGGGCTTGGCAGCACAGCTCGCTTATTTCTTCTTGCTTGCGATTTTTCCTGGGCTTGTTTTCTTAATTACGCTTCTTGGCTTTATTGACCTTCAAACAGAAAGTGTGCTCAATTTATTAGAACCGTACGTACCAGAAGATGCGATGAATTTAATTGAAGTAAACGTAGATAAAGTTGTAAACGAGCAAAATGGTGGTTTATTATCATTCGGTTTACTATCGATGCTATGGTTTGCTTCAAACGGGGTGAATGCGGTTATGAATGCTTTTAACCGTGCTTATGATGTAACAGAAACCCGTTCCTTTATTAAAACAAGAGCTTTATCTATCGTGTTTACGTTAGCAATAATTTTTATGATTGTGTTTGCACTAATCGTTCCGGTATTTGGACAAGTGATTGGGGCAGCTGTGTTTAAAGCAATTGGTTTATCGGATAGTTTTTCTTACGTTTGGAGCATTACGCGTTTAGTAGCGAGTTTCTTCGTTTTGTTCGCTTTATTTAGCTTTTTATATACGTTTGCGCCTGATCGGAAATTAAAGCGAAGAGAAGTCATATCGGGGGCTTTATTTGCTACTGTAGGATGGATTGTGGTATCGTACTCATTTGCCTATTATGTAGATAAATTTGCAAATTACGCTAATACATATGGTGGTCTCGGTGGTATCATTATTTTAATGTTATGGTTTTACTTAACTGGGTGGGTAATTTTACTTGGCGGTGAAATTAATGGTTTACTCCATCATTATAGAACGGGTGACAATAATTCCCGTAATGAAAAATGAGCTCTTGTTCCATAATAAAAGGGAACAGGGGGGATATTTCATGAGTAATAATAAAAAGAACCACAATAATAAAAGTAACAATAAACAAAAGAGCAGTTCGCATCCAAAGCATAAAACGAGCAGCAGTGCGAACGGTCACAATAGCTACCATTAAAAAAAGCGGGTCCTTTATGAGGGACCCGTTTTATTTGTTTCCTTTTAATAATCGCAAACCATTTAAAATGACAAGAATCGTACTTCCTTCATGTCCAATAACACCGAATGGAAGAGCTAAAAATTGTAAGAAGTTAGAACAAATCAGCATTGCAATTACAGCTAGCGAAAAGATTACATTTTGCTTCACAATACGGTTCATTCGTTTTGATAAACGGATGGCTTGAGAGAGACGAGATAATTCGTTCTTCATAAGAACAACGTCTGCAGTCTCTAATGCCACGTCTGTTCCTTCACCCATTGCAACACCAATACTAGCAGTAGCGAGTGCAGGTGCATCGTTTATACCATCTCCAACCATGGCGACTATGCCGTACTTTTCTTTTAACTGCTTTATCGTTTCAACTTTCGTTTCTGGTAAACATGATGCGTAATATTCTTTTATATTACTTTCATGGGCAATTGCTTTTGCTGTTTCTTCATTATCACCAGTAATCATGATTGCTTCTACACCAATGCTTTGTAAATCACGAATAGCAGCTATTGTTTCTTGCCGAAGGGTATCTTTTAAAGCGATTAGTCCAAGAATACCATTCTCATCACTTATATAAACGACAGTTTTTCCCTCTTTTTCAAGTGAGGCAGAAATGCCATTATGAAATGTTTTTGTTTCTTCTCCGATAAAATCAGCTTTACCAATTTTATAAGCGTTGTTTTCTAATATTCCTTTTAATCCAAAACCAGTTACATCTTCAACGTTTTCTGGTTTTTTTATCGTAATGTCGTAAGCATGTTTTGCATATTTAACAATCGCTTCTGCTAAAGGATGTGTAGAGTGACTTTCAATCGCTGCTGTAATAGAAAGTACTTCACTTTCTGCTATGCCTTCTCGAACATATACATCTGTTACAGTAGGTTTTCCTTGTGTTAATGTTCCTGTTTTATCAAAGGCAATCGCCTTTACTGAAGCTAGACGTTCTAAATGAATACCACCTTTAAAGAGAATACCATTTCTCGCTCCGTTTGAAATTGCTGATAAAGTTGCTGGTGTAATGGCTGCAACTAGCGCACAAGGAGAAGCGACTACAAGTAAGATCATAGCGCGATAAAACGTTTCATTCCAACTCCAATCAAGTAAGAAATGAGGAACGAACATCATAAGCGCAACAACGAGTAGTACACCTTTTACGTATGTTCCTTCAAACTTTTCGATGAATAGTTGTGATGGTGATTTTTCGCTTTGTGCACTTTGAACGAGGCGAATAATCTTTTGGAATAATGTTTGATCACTTGGCTTCGTAATTTTAACTTCGATAGCACCACGTAAATTTACAGTGCCGGCAAATACTTCATCACCGAATTTTTTCTCATTCGGAATAGGTTCTCCTGTAATAGCTGCTTCATCAATATTTGTTTCACCATTATGAATTGTGCCATCAGCAGGAACACGCTCACCTGGCTTAATTAAAATAATATCGTTAATTTGTAATTGTCCAACGGGAATACGTTCCTCAGTTCCGTTTGAAATACGTAATGCTTCTTCCGGTTGTAGATCAAGAAGCGCTGAAATTTCTTTTTGGCTTTTACTTAATGTATAAGATTCCATTGCTCCGCTTAATGCAAAGATGAAGATTAAAATAGCACCTTCTGCCCAGTAACCGATAACTGCGGCACCGATAGCTGCAAAAATCATGAGCATTTCAACATTTAGCTCTTTCTCTTCAATTGTGTCTTCAATACCTTCTTTTGCTTTTGCAAATCCTCCAATTACATAGGCAAGGATATAGAAAGTAATACCTGTGCTTATTGCCTCGTTTTTTGTGAATAACCAGCCAGCTAAAATGAAAATACCAGATGCGATTGCAAATATAAGTTCATAATGTTTCTTTAATGTATCCCATAAAGAGGGATGAGAAATATCTTTTTGTGCTTGTAATGTTTTTACTTCTGCGTTCATTACTACTCGCTCCTTCCGAATTCTTATTGAGAAAAAGAATCAAAATCGAAACCCCTATAAAACGACGAAAGCTGCCATCCATAATGGATAGCAGCATTTCTGTTGAATCTGATTTTAATAGTTATTATGTTGTAATTATTCTATAGTATAGCATATGTTTTTGTTAGATGATATGTTTTTGTTTTAGTATAAACTGAAAACTTGTGTTTTCGCATTTCCTTTGGTATATATGAATATTGTTCATAAAAAGATCGGAAAGGAAGACATCAAGTTGAAGACAGAGAAATTTTTTACCAATCCGATTGGCGTATTTATTGCTGCAATAGTAGCAACCTTTTTATGGGGAAGCGCATTTCCCTTTATTAAATTAAGCTATGTTGAACTTGGAATTCAGCCACAAGAAGTCGGAGAACAAATATTATTTGCGGGTTATCGCTTTTTCTTATCTGGTGCAATGCTCTTATTATTTTTTAAAGCGTTAGGAAAAGATATGCAGTTCAGAAAAGGAACAGGGAAGCAGTTAGTTCAAATTGGTTTGTTCCAAACTTTTCTTCAATATATATGTTTTTATATTGGAATGAGTTACAGTTCAGGAATTGAAGGAGCGATTATTTCAGGAACATCCTCATTCTTTCAAATTTTACTCGCACACTTTTTATATAAAGATGATGCTCTAAATATGAGAAAAATAATTGGAGTATCTATCGGTTTTTGTGGTGTGATTTTGGTGAATGTACCGAGTGATGGAAGCTTATCATTCCACTTTGGAATAGGTAGCTTATTACTTCTTGGGGCAGCAATGATGTATTCGTATGGAAATATACTAGCAAAAGAAGGAAGTAAAACATTAGATGTTGGGTACATGACAGCATACCAAATGATTTTTGGATCAATTGGGTTACTATGTATAGGTGCATTTCAAGTTGGAGTAATACCATTTACATTTAACCTACATGCAATACTTATGCTCATATATTTATCGTTCTTATCGGCAGCGGGATTTTGTATATGGAATACAATTATGAAGTATAACAAAGTAGGAAAAGTTTCGATGTATATGTTCTTTATACCAGTGTTTGGTGTGTTACTATCCAGTCTAATTTTAGGAGAAGCAATTCATTCCTTTGTACTATTTGGTTTAGCATGTGTTGCAGCGGGAATTATTGTAGTAAATCGTGCTCCGGCTAAACAGAAAATTGAGCAAGAAAAACAGGTAGCATAGAGAACAGAAAAACGATTAAAATGGAAGAACAGTACTGTTCTTCTTTTTTTACATAGAAAAAGGAAAACGTGCCATATGTAACGAAAAAAAGATAGAAAAAGCATTTATTGAGGAGAACATATTATGAATGTACTTTACATTGTGTTAGTAGGGCAAATTATTCTTTTTTTAACGGGAGCAATTTATGCAGTAGGACAGACGAAAAGAACGAGAAATAATATGCCGTTGCCGTTAGCGATTCGTCTTATTCTGAGTTTTTCTTTAACTGGTAGTGCAATTTGGATATGGTTACAAGATCCGTCGGTAGAATATAGTACATGGGTTGCACTTGGTATGACTTTATCAACTATAGGAGATTTATTTATGGCAGGATTGATTCCAATTGGTCATCGATTAATTGGAGGAATGGTTACTTTCGCTCTTGCACATTGTTTCTATGTGAAAGCATTTTTACAAACAGGTATTTCATGGAATGGTTTTTGGATTGGTTTACTCGTATACGGACTCTTTCTAATTATAGGATGGTTCTTTTTTATCCGAAATGAAAAACAGGATAAATTGTTTACGATAGGGGCTCTAATTTACGGCTTGTGGGTCGGAGGAATGGCTTGTTTTGCATTCGCCTTATATTACGAGAATACAGGAATATGGTGGGTGCCAGCACTTGGTGGTTTATTGTTCGTGATTTCTGATTTTATTATCGGTGTTACAGATATCGGGGGGCGCAAACTGAAGTATGAACCACTTTGGATTTGGTTTACATATGTCGCAGCGCAGATGTGTATTGTATATGTAGGATTATAAAAAGATACTCTCAAAAATAGTAGATAGGCTATTTTGAGAGTATCTTTTTTTATTGCTATGCTACTATATTTGTTTGTTTTATTTATGCAGCGTATTATATTTAGTAAGCAGGAATTCCATAGGGAAATGCCTATCTAGTAATATATAAGAATAGTAAATTTATGAGGATTATTATTTTTATATTTGTAATATTACAATATTATAATTCAGAATTTTGTGGAAATTCATCAGTCGGAGTATTTATAATAAAAATAAAAAGATGATGAGATGGTGGAATGATGCAAAAGAAAAAACGTTTGCGTGAGTTCTTTGAAATAATTGCAATAGCATGTTTATTAGTGTTTTTGGCAAAAATCTTTTTGTTTTTTCCTACGACTGTAAAAGGAGCATCGATGAGGCCGACGTTACAAGATGGAGATAAAGTAATCATTAATAAACTTGCCAAGAGATTTGAAAGTTATGAGAGAGAGGATATTATTGTCGTGAAGACAGATAATTTCTACGTGAAGAGAGTTATTGGATTGCCAGGAGATGTAATTGAAATGAAGAATGATCAATTATATGTTAATCATCAAGTGAAAAACGAAGAGTATTTAAATAATAATAAAAAACAGGCAGAAAAATTACTTATCAATTTAACAGAAGACTTTGGACCGATTACAATTCCTAAAAATAAAATTTTTGTGATGGGAGATAATCGTTTAGTTAGTAGGGATAGTAGGAACGGCTTAGGACTCATTGATAGAACAGAAGTATTAGGAAAGCTCATGGCGATATATTACCCATTTGAACATGTGAAAATTGTAAATTAAAAATAAGAAAAACCAAGCGAATTAGTTGCTTGGTTTTTCTTATTTAAACAGTTGGTGTTGTATTTATTGTTTCTTGTGAAGCGATAGTTTCAATATTTAACATGAATTTTTTTTGTAATAATTGCAATTTAAATAGTGTTAAAGGATCATGATAAGTTTCTGGGTTGGTTCTTAGCTTTGTTAATGTTTGCTCATCTTCTTGTATTTCAAGTTGAGCCGCTTCTACAGTTTGTTTCAATATGCTAAGAGGTTCTTTAAAGAACATCATGATATCACGTTCTAGCGCACCTTCAAATACTTCAAATTGAAGGAAGAATTGTTTGGAAATCATCTGAGCAACTTCAGTGTAATCTTCTGTTTCAATATATTGTTTATATTTATTTGATAGCATAGACTGGTTTTTTTGCATATTACCGAATAATTTCCCTGCACTTTTCAAGAAAAATTGTGTTGGTGTAAAGCGTAATAAAATATTGATGTTAGCCACTGTAATTCTGTTCGTCATTCTTGCAACATCTCTATCCCAGTCATCTAGTAATTTGAAATCGCACGGAAGTTTAATACGCTCTTCCTCATAGAGTTTATTAAAGGTATCGCCCATTTCATCTAAATAAGCCTGAGCTTGGATGAATTCATTATGAGCAGTTTCAATCCAGTCTTGAATAGACCCAGTAAACTTAGGAAGAAGCACTTGCTGTACATGCTTTTGAATTCTTTCATTCATTGCTACATTTAGCTCTTCATGGACTAATTTGAAATCACTATCTTCTTGAACAAGATCAGAGCAACTCTGCAACAATTCAGGGATTTGAGAATGTATATCCTGCGTAATCTCTTCTTTTGTTAAAAGATAAGATTCTGTAATAGAACGAATTTTATCTTTTTGGATAGCAGTAAGATTATTAATAAAACCATCAAGTTTTACTAAAATATGCTTATTCCAGCGGACTGATTTCACTAACGTATTTTCTAATTCCACACGTTCATTTAAAAGGTATGCAATTGTTTTTTGGATAAACCATAATAGTTTTTCAATGCGTTCTTTTTCCACATTACGCTGAGTAAGGTTAGAAAGAATAGAGTCAGTTACATTACCTAGCTGTTCACTACTCTCTTGGGAAGGAGAGTAAGGGAAAAATTGTGCTTCTGGGAAATGTACGAGTATTTTCTTCTTAATGTTGTTCGTGATGTTTTCACTAGTATTCGCATCAATTGTTTGTAAGATGAATTGAATCTGTAAATTTGGTACTTGCTCACGAATATATAGTAATGTATCGAGCTCGTCATTATGTAATGGTGAAGCTGAATTTAGTACATAGATGAGACTATCTGCTGCCTGTAAGTATTCGAAATGAGAGCTGTTTTTGTCAAGTTGTCCATGCATAGTAGGTGTGACAAGGAATGAAAACTTATTTTTTCGTAAAAATCTACTTGGTAATTTAACTTCAATACATTTGTTTTCTAGTTCTAACTGAGAAGGTACCGCTAGTATGTTATGAAGCTCGTCAAAGTTTGGTATATTTCGTATATCTAGCTCTGTAAGCTCAGTTATTGCAGTTTGACTATCATCTTTAAATGTAATTGCAGTTGTTATAGTCTCATTTAATATATTTTCGCCTAGTATAGAGTTAATAAAGGCTGATTTATCATAATCGCTAGCTCCTGCTACTAGAAGTTGTGCAACGTTTAAATCGTATAACTCACGAACAAGCAGTGTGAATTGATGACCTAAATCTACATCATTCTTCTCAGCCCATACAGCAATCGTTTCAAATAATGCTGATACGTCTGCCATATCAACATTTGAATGAGCTGATGTATTTGAAAGTAAGGCACCTGCGCTTTTTACAAGTAATGATTCTAGAGTTGTCGGTGAAACTTCATTCCATGCTAATACTGCTGCGGAGACAAGTAAAGAATCTTCCGTTTTCGTTAAACTAAACCAATTTGTTAATAAATCTGGTACAAGTCCTTGTAATTCGTGCATGAAATGTTGTCCAGTAATTAATTCGAAGTAAGTCTCTTGATAGCGAGTAGAAATTTCATTCCAATCGTCATTAGCATCTACTTCAATATGTAAGAATAAGTGATTTATTGTTTGAATCCAAGGTAGATGGAATGATTCATTTTCATAGCTGTTCCAAAGTGAAATAACAAGCTCTTTAAATTGAACTTGATCGATAGCATATAAGGCTTTTAAAGATTCATAGAAATACTCAGGTTTTATTTTGTTAGTAAAGCCTCTGTTTACATAATTGATTAAAGTATCAAACCAGTGTAATGATTTTGTTCGAATTCCTTCTTGAACCGCTAGTTCAATAGCATTATTCCAATCTTCTTGTTTTTCATAGAACGATCGAGCGATTGCAGTAATATTTGGATAGTCCGGTTGAAACGCAACAGCGTCACTAATCGTCTTAAATGCTAGACCTAAACGATTTTGCTCGATATAAAGAGAAAGAAGTTGTAGGGAAACTTCCATCGTAAGAGTTGTATCTTCTGTTTGGATAGATTTATAAATTTCTTCTGCTTTTGGTAAGAAATCTAATTCGAAATAAGCATCTGCAATATTCTTCATGGCCCAGAGAGCAAGTTCATTATTTACTTTCTCCCATTTGAATATAGCGGCTTCAAAGTCTTTAGTTTGAAAATAAACTTCACCTTGTGCGAAGCGAATATTAGATATATTGGAGAATTCATTTTTTGATTCATTTATATATGCTTCACCGAGTACTTCCGTTACCGGGATGGAAGAGTCTTCTGTTAAAAATGTTTTATAGTAAATCTTTTGGATAAATTGTTTTTCAATGGTCATGTTCGTTCCCCCTGTATAATTTAGAAAAATGATGGTGTATGTAAAAGGGTGCATGTTACTCAAATAGGTAGAAGTTGCATTATATAGACCAAACTATGTTTTTGCTAGATATATCATTTTTCCTGAGAGTTAAACCGTTGCAAAAAGTAACTTTCCTTTATTGTAACAAAAAAATAAGCCTATGAATTTTTATTTTTTAATCTGGCTATTTATAGGCAGTAAGACTCCTACTCCAAAAATTAGCGAATGCAAGGAAGTTAAGTGGCAACCCAGCTGCCCGTAAAATCCCGATTGGTGCAGGTTAATAATCGGTGGGGAGGGACAAAAAACTACGGATTCAATCTCTGTTAAAGGAACGGAATAGAAGTAGAGTTCATTATAAAAACAATGTATAGTGAATATGTATACCATGTTTGGCTTGAAGATAGAACGGGCACAATATGGAATAACGATCGTGCATAGGATGTGTCTTCCGAATGGAGCAACATATTGGCGAGTTAATCGCACATTATGGGTATTTTGGAATTATTATAGCTTTAGCTGGCGGGATTGTTGGGTTACCTATACCGGATGAGTTTTTATTGACTTTTATAGGCTATAACATTTCAAAAGGAGTTATGTCAGGAACAGCTGCTTTTTTAAGTGGAATGGCAGGTGCAATGCTTGGCATTACATTAAGTTACATATTAGGATTAAAACTTGGGCTCCCTGTTTTAAAAAAATATGGCCCGAAAATTAGAATTAAGGAACATCATATTGAAAAAACACATATTTTATTTGAAAAATACGGTCCATTTCTTTTAATGATTGGATACTTTATACCAGGAGTACGTCATTTAACAGCATATTTTGCTGGAGTTTCAAATTTAACATTGTGGCGATTTTGTTTGTATGCCTACGGTGGTGCGCTCATTTGGATAAGTGTTTTTATTGGCCTAGGTTGGAAACTGGGAGAGAAGTGGCGCTTTGTTGAATATAGTTTACATCATTATGGAATATGGATTTTATTAGTTTCGGCAATTGTAGCATTGATTGTGTGGATTTATATAAGGAAAAGAAAAAACCGCTAATAATAGCGGTTTTTTAGCTGAAAGCAATAAATAATACACCAGCTGTAATAAATAATACACCAATACCAGTCATAAAGTTTAACTTTTCACCTAATATAATCATCGCGAGAATAATGGAAAATACTACACTTAATTTATCGATAGGTGCTACTTGTGAGACTTTGCCTGTTTTTAATGCAAGAAAATAAAATAGCCATGACGAAGCACCAGCGATTCCACTTAATGTGATAAATAGCAGTGCTTTTTTATTTAGGAGGACATCACCGATATTTTGAAATTTACCTTGTATAATAATAACCCCTACCATAAATAATGCCATAATAATAGAACGAATCGTCGTTGCAACGTTGGCATCGATTCCATCTAAGCCGATTTTTCCAAAAATAGATACGAGGGCAGCAGCAATTGCTGATAATAGTGCGAATAATAGCCATGAGCTCATAGTAAAATTCCTCCAATCTTACATTTTTATACATGAAAATCATTCTCATGTATAAAAACGAAATAATCCCCACCTTATATTTTTTAATAAGGTGGGGATTATTATACTACTCTGCAATTTCCTCATATAAAAAGTACGTTACATTATAAATATGCTCTACTTCATCATCAGTCATAAATAATAATTCGTCACGTTCAATCCCTTTTTTCTTTTCGATAAACTCAATCATGTTTTTTCGTTCTTCTCTTTTCATCAATTTTATTTCTCCCCTCAATCTGTTTTAATACAGTTTATTTAAGTTACTGCTATTATATAACAGAATCTTTAGAAAGTTCCACCTATTTTATTATTTTTTTTAGAAGAACTTTTCGACAAAACAAGCCCACTTAAAGGGCTTGTTTTCATTTTAAAGTCGTAAAAACTCAGGCTCGGTCGTACCGGCACTATCGATGTAATAAATTGTGTCAGGATTGATTTTAATTAGTACATAATTAGGATCTTCCGCACCGAGTAACCAGCGTTTTAAGCTATTAGTCCAAAATTTGTTTTTTAATGTTTGATCTTCTTCGATGGAAGCTATACCTTCAACTTCAATGTAATCTTCATCTAATTTCTTTCCCTCTCGTCCGAGCAGTACATGTACATTTGGATTTTTTTCGATATCTGCTATTTTTTTTGAATTTCGATCTGTTGCAACGTATAGTACAAAATCTTCATGGAAAAACATCATAAAAGCGCTATGCGGCTTCTCATTACGTACAGTAGATAACACACCTGTTCTTTGTCCTTGAATAATCGTTGCGATTTTTTCTTTTAAGTGCATGGTTTTAACCTCTTTTCATAATTTGTAATTGTTTCGTCTAAACAAAACAATTTAAATATCTTTCATACTGTTTTCTTCAACCCGATTTTTTAAACGTAATTGTGATGAAATCAGACAAGTTAGGAGAAGAATAATATTAATGATGAGGAGAAATACATACGATGGAAGGATGGAAAGCATGTTTAATAAAATATTTCTTATAGTAGCGCTTATAGGTGTACCACTTTCTGTACTCGGAAAAACAATGCATTGGCCTCAAACAATTATGTTTGCTGTATATTGCATTACGATTATCGCATTAGCGGGGTTTATGGGGAGAGCAACAGAAAGTTTAGCAATCGTTTCTGGGCCCCGGATAGGTGGCTTATTGAATGCAACTTTCGGTAATGCTGTTGAACTTATCATTTCAATTTTTGCACTTCAGGCAGGATTAACAGAAGTTGTTTTAGCTTCCTTAACTGGTTCTGTACTTGGAAACTTATTACTGGTAGGAGGGTTATCTTTCTTTATAGGTGGCCTTAAGTATAAAAGGCAAAGCTTCAATGTTTATGATGCAAGGCATAATTCAGCTTTATTAATATTTGCTGTTGTTGTAGCCTTTGTTATTCCAGAGATTTTTTCAATGAAGATGGATGCTGGAAAGACGTATCAATTAAGTATTGGTGTTTCTATTATCATGATTATTATGTACCTTGCTGCATTGTTATTTAAGTTAGTTACGCACCGTGGTGTATATCAACATAAAAGTGATGAAGTAGCGCATGAGGAAGAGCCAGAGTGGTCCAAAGGTAAAGCGTTACTCATTTTAGCGATAGCAACACTTGCAGTTGCTTATGTGTCTGAGGCTCTCGTACATACTTTTGAAACGGTCGCAAAGTCGTTTGGCTGGTCGGAGTTATTTATCGGGGTTATTATCGTTGCAATTGTTGGTAATGCAGCAGAACATGCATCTGCGATTATTATGGCGTATAAAAATAAAGTGAATATCGCAGTAGAAATTGCAGTAGGTTCTACATTACAAATCGCGATGTTTGTTGCTCCTGTATTAGTACTACTATCTATGTTCTTTGCACAAAGGATGCCTTTAGTATTTACAATACCAGAACTTGTGTCCATGATTACAGCCGTTTTCTTAACGATTGCGATTTCAAATGATGGGGATACAAACTGGTTTGAAGGAGGCACTTTATTAGCGGCGTATGTCATTATGGGAATTGGTTTTTATTTATTATGAAAAATAGGCATAACAATTGTGCCCAGAGAAAACAATAAACAAAGTAGTATATATACCTTTATGTAGGAAGGAGCCAGGCAGGTGAAACGAGTATACAGCATATGTCTTTCAACCATGGTCTCGTTTATTTTATTATTTCCTAACAGTAGTTTTGCAAAGACAACGGTAGAAGTAAAAATGCCTTCATCTGTTTTAAATATTTCAAAAGATAATACATTTCCAAATGACGCACAAGATTTGCCGCGTTTACAGCCAAGTAAGTTTGCGCAAGAACTATTGAAAACAGCAAATATCAAAATTGAAAACCCTGATTTAATTCGAATGTTCAATGAAACAACAATTTCGAATGCACCACTTGCAGTAGGATACCGAGCGAAAATTTATTTAGGTCAATGGGCATTAAATTATGAATCAATAGATACATCGATTAACTGGGAATATAAGCAAGTGAATCGAAATGTATATGACAATCGCGGGGGGGATCGCTTATATCCACTTCGCTACAAACAAGAAACCCAAAAGACAATCGAAGGTGATTTAACAGCAGATATGAAAGATGCTGCAGATGTGAAAAAAATGATGCTTTTAAAAGCGCTTGAAAAAGTACAATTGCCACTTTCATTTAAAACGACCATTGGTTATGGTACAGGACATGAGCGTGTATATAATATTAGTCCGAGTCAACTTGGATATTTATACGCTTATACACCAGCGGTAAATGAAAAAGGAAAAGTAACATTTGGCGAAGTCTACCTTGTGTTAAAAGGGAATCAAAAAAGGCTTGTCGTGAAAAATATTACATCTCAAGGAATTGGGGCGGCTATTCCAATTCATGATCATTTGTTTTTTAAATTTATTTCTTCATCGCATTCGCAATAACATGAAAAACGTCAGCTTATAAGCTGACGTTTCTATTTATAATGTAATATTTGCTGTTTTTGATAAGAAATCTTCTGTCGGATAGTAGCTGTTTTTTACAAGAACATTTGGTCCAAGACATTTTACTGCAGGACAGTGACAGCTTAATGATTTTGCTGTTTTTGAAGCGCTCCATTTTTCATACGCTTCTTGTAATGTGTTTGTTTGTATGTTTCCTAGAAGTGGAACATCACCAAAGTCCGTCACAATAATATTTCCATCGAAGATATTTACGTTTAAACGAGAACGGCCATCCGGGTCATTACGAACTGTTACATTTTTGCTTTCTTGTAATTTTTTAAATGTAGCGATGTCTCGCTCATCATCACTGCAAGCATAGAAAGGTAATGTTCCGAATAACATCCATACATTTTCATCGCGAATTTCTAGTAAATGCTCAATTGCATCACGAATTTCAGCTTTCGTTAAAATTTCTAAATTGCTCGCGAAGTCACTTGGATACATCGGATGAACCTCATGACGCTTACATCCCATTTCTTCGACAATTTGACGATGAATATGTTCCATATGTGGTAGAGTTCTTTTGTTTAACATTGTTTCTGCTGATACGAGTACACCTGCATTTGATAGAGCTTTACTATTTGTAATCATTCTTTCGAATAATTTTGCGCGTTGTTCATAAGTAGGTTTACGCTCCATCATTGCAAATCCGCCTTCAACGAAGTCATCAATTGTTCCCCAGTTATGTGAAATATGCAATACATCTAAGTAGGGAATAATTTGTTCGTAACGTGCTAAATCTATAGTTAAGTTTGAGTTGATTTGAGTGCGAACGCCTCGTTCATGGGCATATTTTAAGAGTGGTGTTACATAATTGTCGACGGATTTTTTTGAAAGCATAGGTTCTCCGCCTGTAATACTTAAAGAACGTAAATGAGGAATCTCATCTAATCGTTTTAATAAAAGCTCCATCGGAAGCGGATTTGGATCTTTCGGCTGTAATGTGTAACCAACAGCGCAATGCTCGCAACGCATATTGCATAACGTTGTCGTTGTGAACTCAACGTTTGTTAATAGTAGTTTGCCGTACTCTTCAAGGTCCATATACGCTTCCCATGGATCGTAAGAAGGAGTAATCGGCTTCATTATTTGTGATATCGTCATATGAAATACTCCTTTGACTATTGAAATAACAATTTGTCCATTCTCTATAATAGAAGAATATGTGCTTTTTATAAAGTGAAACTTTTTTGTGAAAAAAGAGAGAGGGCTTACATTAGAATGAATTACTGTTACAAAATCGATGAAATTACATGCCCATAGCAATCATTTTTGCGGTATAATAAAAGCAACTCGAATTAAAAGGAGAGTGCCTTCATGGGAAAAGCAATTCAAGATAAAGATACACAATTAGTATATTTAAAAGAGCGTTTAAATATGTTCATTGAAGTAATTGATACAATTGAACCTGAAGAAGTAGAGTTAGAAGATGTAGATCGTCTTCTTGCGATGTTAGATGAATTAGAATTAAAATGTGAGCAATTTAAAAAAGACGAATAATATATTAAAAAGGCTGCCAATACAAAATTGGTAGCCTTTTTCTGTACGGATAATAGAAGGAATATAGAAAAAAAGGTATAATCAAGTTGTGAAAAATTTCATTTATACTTTAACAGCGTGATAAATAAAAAGCTAAAGAGCATAACAATGGAATTTTCATCTCATAACGTTTTGGTAGCGTTCACAATTGAGGGGGAAGTAACAATGGAAAAGCTTCAAGAAAGCATGTATCAACTAGTTGTTGAAACGTCAACGAACTTACCGAAAGATGTTCGTCGTGCGATTCAACAAGCGAAAGAGCGAGAAAACGCAGGGACTCGTTCAGCGATGGCACTTGGCACAATTACGAATAACATTAAAATGGCAGATGATAATATCTCGCCGATTTGCCAAGATACAGGGATGCCAACGTTTAAAATTTATACACCAGTTGGTGTGAATCAATTAAAACTGAAGGAAGCTATCTATAGTGCGCTTGAGCGGGCGACAAAAGATGGTAAACTTCGTCCTAACTCGGTTGATTCTCTTTTTGGAGATAATAGTGGAAACAATTTAGGACCGGGAACACCAGTTATTAAGTTTGAGCAATGGGAAAAAGATTACATTGATGCACGTTTAATTTTAAAGGGCGGCGGATGTGAGAATAAAAATATTCAATATAGCTTACCGTGTGAATTAGAAGGGCTTGGACGTGCAGGTCGTGATTTAGAAGGAATTCGTAAATGCCTTCTTCATGCTGTATATCAAGCACAAGGCCAAGGATGTAGTGCAGGTGTAATTGGTGTTGGTATCGGGGGAGACCGAACATCAGGTTACGAATTAGCAAAAAATCAATTATTCCGTACATTAGATGATGTTAATCCAGTACCAGAGTTACAAAAACTTGAAGAGTACGTATTAGAAAATGCGAATAAACTTGGCATTGGTACGATGGGATTCGGCGGAGAAACAACTTTACTTGGTTGTAAAATTGGCGTATATAATCGCCTGCCAGCTAGCTTCTATGTATCTGTTGCGTATAATTGCTGGGCATATCGCCGCCTTGGTGTAAAAATCCATCCTGAAACAGGAGAAATTATGGATTGGTTATACCAAGAAGGTGAAGATACACTTCAGCAAGAAGCTACACAAGAACAATCAGAGCAGCGCGAAATCGTATTACAAGCTCCAATTACAGAAGAGCAAATTCGTGAACTTCGTGTTGGGGATGTTGTTACAATTAACGGCATGATGTATACAGGACGTGATGCAATTCATAAACATTTAATGGATAACGATTGTCCAGTAGATTTAAATGGACAAATTATTTATCACTGTGGTCCAGTTGTAGTGAAAGATGAAAATGATAATTGGCAAATTAAAGCGGCAGGTCCAACGACAAGTATCCGTGAAGAGCCATATCAAGGCGATATTATGAAAAAGTTCGGTATTCGTGCTGTAATTGGTAAGGGTGGTATGGGTGCTAAAACATTAGCTGCTTTAGAAGAACACGGTGGTGTGTACTTAAATGCAATTGGTGGTGCAGCACAATATTATGCTGAATGTATTAAAGAAGTGAAAGATGTTGATTTCTTACAATTCGGTATCCCAGAAGCAATGTGGCATTTACGTATCAATGGTTTTAAAGCAGTTGTAACGATGGATTCTCATGGGAAAAGCCTACATGCTGATGTAGATAAAACATCACTTGAAAAATTGGCGAGCTTTAAAGAACCTGTATTTAAGTAAAGAGAAATACACCTCGAATCATTCGAGGTGTATTTTTTTGGTATATATAGAAAAACATGTTCAGCATGAAAGAAAGAGTGAAAACAGAAACTACAGGTACGATTATATATGGAAAGGAGACTATTTATGAAATATAAATGGTTATATATAGGTCTCATTTTTTCAATTATGATGGCACTTGTTCCAGTTTCAACATTTGCTTATACGAATACACCACATAACTGGGGGATTCCACGCCCTAAAAATGAAACGGTGCCAGATGCAGGGAAATTATATACAGAATTACTACAAAAAAATGGTGGATTTTACTTAGGTGATACGAAGAAAAAAGACATTTATTTAACATTCGATAATGGATACGAAAATGGATATACAGGAAAGATTTTAGATGTACTGAAGGAGAAAAAAGTACCCGCAACTTTCTTTGTGACGGGGCACTATATAAAAACACAAAAAGATTTATTATTAAGAATGAAAAATGAAGGACATATTATTGGTAATCATTCTTGGAGTCACCCTGATTTTACAGCAGTAAACGATGCAAAACTTCGTGAAGAATTAACAAGTGTAACGGAAGAAATTAAAAAAGTGACAGGACAAAAAGAAGTGAAATATGTACGTCCTCCGCGAGGCGTGTTTAGTGAGCGAACGCTAGCTCTTACGAAAGAAATGGGATACTATAATGTGTTTTGGTCGCTTGCATTTCTTGATTGGAAAGTAGATCAGCAAAGAGGTTGGCAATACGCTCATAATAATGTAATGACTATGATTCATCCAGGATCTGTTTTGTTACTTCATGCGATATCAAAAGATAATGCGGAAGCACTTGCGAAAATCATTGATGATTTGCGCGATAAAGGGTATCATTTTAAAAGCCTAGATGATTTAGTAAACAGCAATCAACCGTAAGCATGTATGCTTGCGGTTTTCTCATGCTATAATGATGTGTAAAAAGGATGGGGAAACGTATGTGGAGCGAACATGTTACGTTAGAATATCCGTACCATTTTGAGGAAGTGCTGAAGCGTTTATCTTTCGACCCGTTAAACGTCATTCAATTAGACGAGAAAGTAATTTATATCCCGCTTTTTATAGACGAAGAACAGATTGTTGTTCGTTTGCAAGGGATTGGTACTGTTCAAAATCCACAATTTTGGATCTCTAGTCAGGCAGGAGATCAAGAAAAAGTAATGAAACGAATGAAATCCATTTTTCACTGGAATGAACCGTTTCAAAATATACAAAATCATTTTTTAAACACATCATTACGTCCACTATTTGAAACATATGCTTATACTCCAATTATTTTAGAATTCGATTATTTCGCTTGTCTTCTTCGCTGTATTATTCATCAACAAATAAATTTGAAATTTGCTACTGTGCTAACAGATCAATTTGTAAAACGATATGGGACAGAGAAGAATGGCGTTTTCTTTTTCCCAACACCAGAAAGAGTAGCGAACATTTCAATAGAAGAATTGAGAGAGCAGAAGTTTAGTCAGCGAAAAGCCGAATATATAGTAGGATTAGCAAAGCATATCGTAGGCGGCAAATTAGATTTAGCAAGGATAGAAAATGAAACAGAAGAAGAAGTATCGGCACAATTGTTACCAATAAGGGGTATTGGAGCATGGACAGTGCAAAACTTTTTAATGTTTGGGCTTGGACGAAAAAATATGTTTCCAAAAGCAGACATTGGAATTCAGCGCGCAGTGCAAGGTGTATTTCAATTAGATGATAAACCTGATGATGCATTTTTAGAAAAAGTGAAACAAGAGTGTGAACCATACTGCAGTTATGCAGCGTTATATTTATGGAAAAGTATAGAGTAGAGGTGTAATAATGATACAAAAGCAACATGAGAGTAAGTTGGAAGTTGGTCAAACGTTCCCTGTGACAATTAAACGTCTTGGGATTAACGGAGAAGGCGTTGGTTATTTTAAGAGACAAGTTGTTTTCATTCCAGGGGCATTACCAGGAGAAGAAGTTGTTGCTGAAGCAACGAAAATTCAGCGTGGCTTCGCTGAAGCGAAAGTGAAAAAAGTTCGTAAATCATCACCACATCGTGTGAAAGCACCATGTTCAGTATATGAGGAGTGTGGTGGCTGTCAGTTACAACATTTAGATTATAACGAACAATTAAATCAAAAGCGTGATATCGTTGTACAAGCATTCGAGAAGTACATGAATAACAGTCTAGAAGAGAAAATTCGTCCAACGCTTGGCATGGAAAATCCATGGCATTATCGTAATAAAAGTCAATTACAAGTGGGACGTAAAGATGAAAAGGTTATTACAGGGCTATATAAACAAAACTCACATCAGTTAATTGATATTTCTCATTGTATGATTCAACATAAGGCAACGAATGAAGCGACAAAAGTTGTAAGACGTATATTAGAAAAGTTAAATGTTTCTATTTACAATGAGAAAAAACAAAAAGGTTTAGTACGTACAATTGTGACACGTACTGCAGTTCAAACAGGTGAAGTACAAGTCACACTTATTACAACAAAAGAAGAATTGCCAAATAAAGAACAATTTATTGCAGAAGTACAAAAACAGATGCCAGCGGTTAAATCAATTATGCAAAACGTAAACTGGCGTAAAACATCTGTTATTTTTGGCGACAAAACGTTTAAATTAGCTGGAAAAGAAGTAATTCAAGAAACACTTGGTGATTTATCATTTGAATTATCAGCACGTGCATTCTTCCAATTGAATCCAGAGCAAACGGTTGTTTTATACGATGAAGCGAAAAAAGCAGCTGCTTTAACAGGAAATGAGAAAATTGTAGATGCGTATTGTGGTGTTGGTACAATTGGTCTTTGGCTTGCGAATGATGCAGCAGAAGTACGTGGTATGGATGTAATTCCAGAAGCGATTGAAGATGCAAAGAAAAATGCAAAACGCCACGGATTTACAAACACAAAATATGAAGCAGGTAAAGCAGAACAATGGTTACCAAAGTGGGTAAAAGAAGGATGGCGTCCAGATGTAATTGTTGTCGATCCACCGCGTACAGGTTGCGATGATAAATTACTGGAAACGATTTTAAAAGTGAAACCGAAACAAGTTGTTTACGTGTCTTGTAATCCTTCCTCATTAGCACGTGATGTACAAGCATTAATGAAGAGTTATGAAGTGGAATATGTACAACCAGTTGATATGTTCCCACATACAGCTCATGTAGAAAATGTAGTGAAGCTTGTTAGAAAGTAAAGTTTATTAATATTTCCTCATGGTATGAGGGAATATTTTCTATGAAGGAGAATAAAATGAACAATTATAAATTAACGATTCAGTACGATGGTGCACGTTTTAAAGGATGGCAACGTCTCGGTAATAACGATAATACGATTCAAGGAAAAATCGAAAGTGTCATATCTGAAATGGTCGGAAAAGAAATTGAGATTATCGGTTGTAGTAGAACAGACGCTGGTGTACATGCTTTGAATCAAGTTGCTAACTTTCAAAGTGATGAGAAGTTAGTGGAACATAAAGTGAAAAAATATTTAAATCAATATTTACCCAATGATATTAGCATTATGAGTGTAGAAGAAGTACAAGATCGTTTCCATGCTCGTTACAATTCTAAAGCAAAAACATATCTTTATAAAATTTGGAATGAAGAGCATACGAACCCATTTATGCGTAAATACAGCATGCACGTGAATAAACAATTAAATGTGAAAAACATGAAAGAAGCTGCGAAACATTTAGTTGGTTCACATGACTTCACTGCTTTTTCAAATGCGAAATCAAAGAAAAAGTCTATGGTTCGAGAAGTATATACACTTGAAGTGATGGAAGAGGCTGGATTTGTACAAATTAGAGTAAGTGGTAACGGATTCCTTCATAACATGGTACGAAAAATTGTTGGGGCATTAATTGAAGTTGGATTAGGACAACTAGATGCTGAAGCAATTCCAAACATTTTAGAGGGAAAACAGCGCAATCAAATTAATTGCCTTGCTGAGGCGAGTGGTTTGTATTTGGAGAATGTTGAGTTTTAATAATAAGTAAAAAAATCGAGCTGATAAGGCTCGATTTTTTTGCACTCTGAAATTAAGAAGATTTCTCTTTCTTCATACGTAGCTTCAAATTCCAAAAAGCAGCAAGCATAATAGCCGCAAAGGAGCCGCTAATTGTTCCTAAGAGCTTTACATAAGGAAAGCTGCTCATATCAGCATTAATGAATAACATCAAACATAGAACGGCAGGAAGAAGGTATAAGTATTGTAATAACTTTAATTTTTTATCATTACTCATATATATCGCCCCTTTCTAGCATGTTATATGTTTATTATAGCAAAATTTTCCATTCCTTTACACTTAGTAGTATGTTCATTTTATATGTGCAAATGCAGTTTTTTTATTCGATATTGTAAGTTTTGTCTACTCAATCCTAAAAACTTTGCCGCTTGTGAGATATTACCATGATTCTCTTTAAGGATTTGATTGATGTAGTTCTTTTCCATTTCTTCTATTGTGCGCTTTAAAGTTTTAGGTGTATCAGCATCCTGACTAGTTAGGGAAGGTTGTATATGGAATTCTTTTTTTATTCGTTCGCGAAAGCGAGTGGGAAGATGAAACGCTGTAATGATATTTTCATCTTCTATTAAGTTCATTGAACCTTCTATTATATGTTCCAATTCCCGTACGTTTCCGGGCCAATCGTGTGCATAAAAGAATTCTCTTACATGTACATCTATATCCGTTACGCTGAGCCCAAATTGAGTGTTATACTTTTCGATAAAGTGCTGAATAAGAGCTGAAATATCTTCTTTTCTTTCACGTAAAGGTGGAAGACATAAAGTAACGACGCTTAATCGGTAATATAAGTCTTCCCTTAAGCGATTGTGCGTAATAGCTTCAAGAGGATCTTCATTAATAGTTGCTATAATACGAACATCAATTTCTTTTTCTTGTGTGCCTCCGATTCTTCGTATTGTTTTTTCTTGTATAGCTCGTAATAACTTCGCTTGAAGTGATGGACTTAATGAGTTAATCTCATCTAATAACAAAGTTCCTCCGTTTGCTTCTTCAAATAAACCAGCTTTATCGATAGCTCCTGTAAATGCACCTCGGTTCGTCCCAAATAATAAGCTTTCCATGAGTGTATCAGGTATAGCGGCACAGTTTTGTGAAATAAATGGTTTTGTTGAACGCTGACTTTCATTATGGATACTTTGTGCAAATAGTTCTTTACCGGTCCCTGTTTCTCCTATGAGAAGTATGGATGAGGAGGTACGAATTACCCGCTTTGCTTCTGTAATGACCGATTGAATAGCACTAGAATCACCGATTATGTGATCAAAGGTAAACTTGTTATTTTGTTTTCGAGAAGGACTCATTCTTATCGGTTGTTTTAAGTGACTAATCTCTTTTGAAATTTCAATAGCACCTTTAATTTTTCCATTTTCTATTATAGGGAAAGTATCGTTAATCGTCGTAATTTCTTGCCCTTTATTGTTAAAATACGTTTGTTTTATATTTTTTTTGGTTTTTCCAAATTTTAATGCCTCTATAAGAGTACTATTTTTATTTTCTTCAAATGCAAATACCTCTAAAGGACTTTTATATAGCACATCTAAGCGGTCCATTGATTCAATTTCCATCATTTTGCGGTTATAGATAATCGTTTTACTTTCCTCATTAATAATATGAATCCCGATATCGAGTTCATTGAGTAAAGCTTCATATAGCGCATTCATTTCAGTAATTTGTTTAAAATTAATTTCTTCTGTATGCATGTATTATCTTCTCCTCGTTTTACCCTATGAAGACTGACTTTTTATAATTTTATTAAAATTCTCATAAAATCGCAAAATTTTTTTTGCTATTTTCTTTTAAAACTTTTCAAACGATAGAAAAATTTTGCGGTTATGTAGATTTTTTTGTGCGAAATCTTAATTTTTATATAGATATTGAGGTTGGTACGTATCTTGCATAAATAATAATTGAAATCTTTAAATTGAAGGAGTGGGTGAATTAGAACTTTTCATAGGGTATGCGACATTTCAGTGCAAATTAATTAAGAGGAGGAATTTATTAAGTGAAGACGGTTATAGAAGGCGTGTATAGTCCTTGTTACGGAAAAGTAGAGAAATTATTTGTTACTGAAAGTTCTTACGTATATGAGTGGGAGAAATTAGCGTTAATTGAAACGATAGATAAGCAGAAAGTAGAAATTAAGGTAGGAATCAGTGGTTATATCGAATCTTTAGAAGTGGTAGAAGGACAAGCTATCGCTGATCAAAAACTATTAATAACAGTAAGGGATGATCTATTAATAACAGGTAGTGATTAATAGAAGTAATATGTATTTTGCACTTTTTAATAATTATTTTTATTATGAAGAATTTTAAAAACGCTTACATTAAATGGGTTTGCAAAGTGAAAAGGGGGGAGTTATATGATGGATCAAAACCAAGGATTAAAAAGAGAATTGAAAAGTCGGCACATATTTATGATTGCACTCGGAGGTGTTATTGGTACTGGTCTTTTTTTAGGATCCAGTTATACAATTCATGAAGCTGGACCTGGAGGAGCGATTGTAGCGTATCTTGTCGGTGGATTTGTTATGTATTTAACGATGCTCTGTCTTGGAGAATTAGCGGTTGCGATGCCTGATGCAGGATCGTATCAAACATATGCTACAAAACATATTTCACCTGCAGCGGGTTATGTAGTGGGATGGATGTCGTGGCTAAACTGGACGGCTACGATAGGCATTGAATTAATTGCAGTTAGTATATTAATGAAACGTTGGTTTCCAGATGTATCATCATGGATTTGGTGTGTAGTGTTTGCCGTATTGCTCTTTGTTATTAATGCGTTATCTTCAAGAAGTTTTGCGGAGGTTGAATTCTGGTTTGCAAGTATTAAAGTAATTACAATTATTGCATTTATCATTTTAGGCGGGGCAGCAATGTTTGGTTTTCTAGATATGAAAGGAAATGAACCAGCACCGATGTTTTCTAGCTTTACTGATTATGGTGGATTGTTCCCAAATGGATTATCAGCAATTTTAATTACGATGATTGCAGTTAATTTTTCCTTCCAAGGAACAGAACTAGTTGGTATTGCAGCTGGTGAGAGTGAAAAACCAGAGAAAACGATCCCGAAGGCAATTAATAATACAGTTTGGCGCATACTTGTTTTCTTTGTACTATCTATTTTTATTCTTGCGGGACTATTTCCTTGGCAGCAAGCAGGCGTGATAGAAAGTCCATTCGTAGTTGTATTTGATAAAATTGGTATTCCTTATGCGGCTGATATTATAAATTTCGTTATTATTACAGCGGTACTATCAGTTGCGAATTCAGGATTATATGCAACTTCTCGTATGCTATGGTCGATGTCTAACCAAGGAATGATTAGCCCGATTTTTGGTAAGTTATCTAAAAACGGTGTTCCTATTTATGCATTGATTGTAAGCACGATTGTAGGGTGTCTCTCATTACTATCAGGTATTTATGCGGAAGATACAGTTTATTTATGGCTTCTTTCAATTGCAGGGTTCGGAGCAATATTAGTTTGGGCATCTATTGCTTTATCTAACCTATTAGCTAGAAGGACATACTTAAAGCAGGGCGGGGATATTAAGGACTTAAAATTTAAAACACCATTGTATCCATTTGTTCCAATTCTTGCGTTAGTATTAAATTTAACAGTAATTGTTGGCATGGCTTTCATTCCGGAACAAAGAATGGCATTGTATTGTGGTATTCCATTTATGATTGTTTGTTTACTGTTTTATCGTGCTACAAAAAATAAGGGAAGCAAAATAGAACATGTTGAAAAAGTAAACACAACAGAAGCAGAAAGTTTATAAATATATTAGAAACTAATGCTAAAAAAAAGAGACTGTAAAATTGTAAACAGTCTCTTTTTTTGTGACAATATAGCTGGAAACATACTACGTATGCAAAGGGGAATTAGCAATGAATCAAGAAGTTTCACAGCTATTAGAACAGATTGATTTACGAAAAGAGGAGCTAATAGAACTTACAAAAACTTTAATTCGTTTTGAAACACCAGCACCGCCGGCGAGAAATACAAATGAGGCGCAAGAATTTGTTGCAGAGTTTCTAAAAAAACGAAATTTTAGTATTGATAAATGGGATGTATATCCAAATGATCCGAATGTTGTTGGGGTAAAAAAAGGGACGGAAAGTGAGTTATATAAAAGTCTTATTATTAATGGCCATATGGATGTAGCTGAAGTATCGGTAGATGAGGCGTGGGAAACAAATCCGTTTGAGCCGTTTATAAAAGATGGTTGGTTAGTTGGGAGAGGCGCGGCAGATATGAAAGGTGGACTAGCTGGAGCCTTATTTGCAATTCAGCTTTTAGAAGAGGCGGGAATTGAATTGCCAGGTGACTTAATGTTTCAATCGGTAATCGGAGAAGAAGTGGGAGAAGCCGGAACACTTCAATGTTGTAAGCGTGGATATGATGCTGATTTTGCAGTAGTAGTTGATACAAGTAATTTACATATGCAAGGGCAGGGCGGCGTAATTACTGGATGGATTACAGTGAAAAGCCCACAAACGTTTCATGATGCAACACGTAGACAGATGATTCATGCTGGAGGACGTTTATTTGGAGCGAGTGCTATTGAGAAAATGATGAAAATTGTTCAAAGTTTACAGGAGTTAGAGCGTCATTGGGCAGTAATGAAAACGTATGAAGGATATCCATCAGGGACGACAACAATTAATCCTGCTGTCATTGAAGGAGGGCGTCATGCAGCATTTATTGCGGATGAGTGCCGATTATGGATAACAGTACACTTTTATCCAAATGAAACGCATGAACAAATAATAGAAGAAATAGAAGAGTATTTAGGAAAAGTGGCAGCAGCAGATCCATGGTTAAGCGAGAACCCACTACAATTTAAGTGGGGCGGAGAGTCAATGATTGTTGATCGAGGTGAAATTTTCCCTTCATTAGAAGTAGACAGTGAACATGTAGCTGTAAAAACTCTTAGTTCAGTACATGAATCTATTCTATCTAAAAATGCAATTTTAGATATGTCTGCAACGGTAACTGATGGTGGTTGGTTTAGTGAGTTTCACATTCCAGCGATTATTTATGGACCGGGTACACTAGAAGAAGCGCATTCTGTAAATGAGAAAGTTGAAGTTGAACAGTTAATTGAATTTACAAAAGTGATAACGGCGTTCATATATGAATGGTGTCATACGAAAAAATAAGAAAATAGTTTGATCTTTGAATCGTGCGAGTAAGTATGCTTGTACGATTTTTTTGTAACTATTTCAGAGGTGGATAAATTCAATATCTGAAATAGCTTGTTATGCTTTTTATGTTCTTCGTTGTACTTCAATTAATTTTTCTTTAGCTAATTCAACGGCAATTGCATCATCTAAATAGCCAATCGGAAAAAGATAATCGGGGATAATGTCTGTTGATAAAATGAAATATAGTAAGGCACCCCCAATAATTGCACGTTCTTCGTTTGAAATGGTTTCTGTACAAAATTGTTGGTACATACTTGTTAATTGTTCAATGAAAGGGCCGGCACTATCAATTTGTTCTAGTTTACTTTTGAAACTCTCATGAATACGTTTTTCGCCTTCAGTAGTTTGAGCATAGCGCTCATAATTTTCAAGTTCTTGTTTCACACGAGTTGTTGTGTACTCGAAGTCGAATAGGTTAGAGGATTGTAATGTTTGCTGAATTGTATCGAGAGATGTGTACATATCCGTCTTTCCTTTATTTATGTGAGGAGAATTAGGATACATTTCATCAAATAACAATTGAGGTGGAACTTGAAGACATTCAGCGAATTTTTGTAGATGTTTTTGTTTTGGCGGTTGTTTGCCGTTCATAATTCTTGAGATTGTTGCAGGATCGATATTTGTAAGTATTCCTAGCTGTCGCATTGATAAGGCACGTTCTTTTAAAAGTTTTTTTATTAATGTACCAAGTCGATCGTTTGGGTTTTCTTTAGGCATAGTGAAGGCACTCCTTTTTATTGTTGAAAAAATGTTGAGCATTTATTACAAGTATATGAAACAGACAGGCACAGTTGCTCAACATTTTCATAATATACATGGAAATGTGAGAAAAGGGGTGACTGTACTATGAGTACGGCAAGTTTATTTTCAATTCTTTTAATTGGAATTGCGTCCAATTTAGATAATGCAGGTGTTGGGATTGCGTATGGCATTCGTAAAATTCGAATTTCGTGGTTTAACAATTTTATCATCGCATTTTTTGGATTTTCATTTACTTTACTAGCTGGATTTTTTGGGAATTGGATTGCATTATATATTTCGGAGTTTACAGCAAACCTTATTGGAGCAATTGTTTTAGGTATAATTGGGGTGTTTATTTTATGTCAGCCTTTCTTGAGTCAAAAGGACACTTTAGGATCTAAAGATGGTAGTGTACTTATGGGGATTTTACGTGATCCAGAAAAAGCAGATTTTGATGGTTCTAAAACAATTAGTTTTTCTGAAGCAATTGTTTTAGGAGTTGCATTATCCATAAATAATATTGCAAGTGGATTTGATGCTGGAGTAACAAATTTAAATCTTTGGCTTACGGCATGTATTTGTGGGGTGTTTAGTTTTATTTGTATTAGTGGTTTTGCGTATGTAGGTAAAAGATTTTTAGCGGAATACTTAGGGAAATGGGCGACTATAATTGCAGGCGTTTTATTAATTCTCATTGGGATAGACCAATTGTTGTAAGAAGAATAGAATACAATGTTCGAGTATTTCCTTGGAAATTTGGTAAGGGATTGCATATATCGACATACTTTTCTTCATACTAATACTGATTTCTTTTAAAGAAAGGGGGATCCGTATGGGACGTGGGAAAGCATTTGATCATAAGAAAAAAGGGCATGATCATCAACCGCCTAAAGGTGCTCATATTCATAAAGATGTAAATGAGCATACATTAGAAGAGGAAGAATTACCTGTTAATATTGAAACGTATAAAAATAGTTTAAAAAAACATTAAAAGCACCTACATAGGTGCTTTTTTAACGTATATCTTCAATTAATTGTTCCGACTCTTCATGCATACTGTACTCACTTAATACTTGGATGCAAAGCCACTTTAATTCTTCGATAGTATGCTCAAGTTCTTCAGGAAGCACATGATGAATGTCTTCAAGTCCCATTCCGAAATGAATAAGCTCTAGTACTTGATCATCGATGTTCCGATCCATTAATAATTCAAGCACCTCTAAATTGAATATGTATCGGTGAGCTTCATCGAGTGAAACAACTTTTAACTTCAAGCTTTCTACAATACTCAATATAAAAAGAAGAATTGTTTTTTCAAGAACAGGTTGTTTTTCCATTTGAAATATCAGTTTCATCTTTTACACCTCCACATATAGCGCTAGGTTGTACTATATTATTCAGGAGGGGGGAGCAAATATGCATAATAAAGCGAAACTTTCATTATTGTTTTTGTTTTGTTATTAATGATTGGTGAAACTAAATTTTTCATGAAATAAAAAATCCTGCTAGTATAGCAGGATAACTTCCGAAATTAAAATATACTCCAGCCTTCTTGGGCAGAAAGTAATTCAAGAATTTTAAAACCAGCGATACTATTTCCGTTTGCATCTAAAGCTGGTCCGAAAATACCGATTCCCATTTCGCCTTTTACGCAGCCGAAAATGCCGCCCGCTACACCACTTTTTGCAGGGATCCCAACGCGAATTGCAAATTCACCAGATTCATTATACATCCCGCAAGTAACCATAAATGTTTTACAAATTTTTGTAATATGTTTAGGGATAATTTGTTTTTTCTTGTATGGATCGTAGCCATCCATTGCAAAAATTAAGCCAATACGTGCTAAATCGATACAGTTTACTTCAACTGCACATTGACGAGTGTATAAATCCATAAGTTCTTCAATGTCACAATCGATAATGCCGTTTTGTTTCATATAGTAGCAAAGTGAACGGTTTAAGTAAGCAGTCTCTAATTCTGAATTGGCAACTTTAGAAGAATAGTTAATTGTAGGATTATCTGTTATTTCACGTACAAAATGAAGAATACGCTCCATTTTTTCTTCGTTATTTTTTCCTGCCAACATGCTTGTAATAGCTAGTGCACCTGCATTAATCATTGGATTAAGAGGTTTGGAAGGACTTGTCGTTTCTAACTTAATAATAGAATTAAAAGGGTCACCAGTTGGCTCCATTCCAACTTTAGAAAATACATATTCTTCACCACGATCTAAAAGGGCAAGTGCAAGTGTAATTACTTTGGAAATACTTTGAAGAGTAAATAGTGTTTGTGAGTTGCCAGCATGGATATATTCTGTTTCTTTATGGAAAATGGCAATCCCTAAATCATCTGGATTTGCATTTCCTAGTTCGGGGATATAAGTAGCAAGCTTTCCTTTTTTCGTATATGGTTTTACTTGTTCTAACAACTGTTGTAAGTTGTTTGTTTCAATGCACTGCATAGTACCAACGCTCCTATTTCGAATTAACTAAGTTTACTTTTCCCGATATGCTCGGAAATAAATAATAACATGAAAAAGTGGAATGATAAAACGAAAGTTACATGTTATATCGTGGGTCTTTCGTTTTGAGTATTCTGTATTAAAAAAGGATAATTTTCCTTTTATATAACAGTTTGGAAATAGGAGATTTATCCATAAAAAATCCAAAAATAAAAACTACACATCTATACAACTATATGTTATTATGGTTATGTAAATAGAAAGCGTTTTCTAAGGCGTACTTATAATGATAACGATTTCATAAATTTGATAGGGGGAATTAAAATGTTGCAGTTTCTACAACGTATTGGTAAAGCGTTAATGCTTCCAATCGCCGTACTACCAGCAGCAGGATTATTGCTTCGTTTAGGACAAGAAGACGTATTTAACATTCCTGTTATGGCACAGGCCGGTGCAGCAATTTTTGATAATTTAGCACTTATTTTTGCAATTGGTGTTGCAATCGGTTTGTCTATTGATGGTAGTGGAGCAGCAGGACTTGCTGGGGCAATCGGATATCTTGTTTTACAAAATACAACGAACGCTCTAAGTAAGGCGTATTCAGCAGCAGAGCTGAATGATAAATTAAAAAGTGTTCAGGATTTAGTTGGTTCAGCAGATCCAACTAAATTAGCAGATACAATGACAAAAGTTTCAAAAGCAGCGGCGTTAACGCCAAAAATAAATATGGCCATACTTGGTGGTATTATTGCTGGGGTTGTTGCTGGATTACTATATAACAAATTCCATAAGATTAAATTACCAGAATGGTTAGGTTTCTTTGCGGGGAAACGTTTCGTACCAATCATTACTTCTATTGTAATGCTTCTTTTAGGATTAGTATTCGGTCAAATTTGGCCAACAATTCAAAGTGGTATTGATGCGGTAGCACACGGCATCGTGAACTTAGGTTCAGTTGGTGCTGGTTTATTCGGATTATTAAACCGTTTATTAATTCCAATCGGTTTACACCACGTAATGAACACATACTTCTGGTTTGTACTTGGTGACTTTACAAACGCAGCTGGTGATATCGTTCATGGTGATATTGCACGCTTCTTTGCAAAAGATCCATCAGCAGGTATGTTCATGACTGGTTTCTTCCCAATCATGATGTTCGGTTTACCAGCAGCGTGTTTCGCAATGATTGCGGCTGCTAAACCAGAAAAACGTAAAATGGTTACAGGTATGTTAGGTGGTCTAGCATTAACTTCATTCTTAACTGGTATTACAGAGCCAATTGAATTCTCATTCATGTTCTTATCACCAGTATTATATGGTATTCATGCTGTACTAACAGGTCTGTCTCTATTCATTACAACAACACTTGGCATTCACGATGGTTTCTCATTTAGTGCCGGGGCAATCGATTACTTCTTAAACTTCGGTATTGCAACAAAACCATTGTTACTAGCAGGAATCGGTTTAATTTACGCAGCAATTTACTTCGTAGTATTCTACTTCTTAATTAAGAAGTTCGATTTAAAAACTCCTGGTCGTGAAGATGACGATGAGTTAGCTGAAGAGGGTGATGCACCAGTTGCAGGTTCAATTGGTGAAACTTACGTAGCAGCTTTAGGTGGAAAAGAAAACTTAACAGTTATTGATAACTGTGCAACACGTCTACGCTTACAAGTGAAAGATGCTGGTCAAGTAAATGAAGCAGCATTAAAACGTGCTGGTGCAAAAGGTGTTATGAAATTAAGTAACACAAGTGTACAAGTTATCGTAGGTACAAATGTTGAATCTGTTGCCGATGATATGAAAAAACACGTATAAATAGTTAGATAAGAGGATATCCAAAAAGATTGATAACAACAGTCTTTTACAGGGTATCCTCTTTTATTATGTTGAAATTTTAAAGGGAATCTTACTTTTGTAAATTTTCTTTTTCTTTTTTATACATATAGGTTGGTAATATGTTCAGCGCGTGATAAAGTAGGGATGACATAGAATGGAGTGTCTATAATCTACTGAAATGATTTGGAAAAAGTCTTGTGTAGATGAATTAAATTATCGGTAAATAAGGGGAAAAGGGTAATCATGGATCAGGAAAAAAATACTGTTAATGGGAAAGTACGTCGTCCGGTTGTATACATAAAAAGAACAATCATTCTCGTCCTACTATTTTCACTTGTATATTTCATGTATACAAAAATTGTTGCGCATAATAAAAAAGAGGAAACTTTAAAAGCAGCAGCAGAAATGAAGAAGCGAGAAGAGATAAAAAAGCAAGAAGAAATGAAAAGACAAGAAGCTGAAAAACAAAGAAAACAAAAAGAACAGGAAGAACAGATAAAGCAGGCGCAAGTTATAGATAAACCTGCTGAAGGGCCGCCTCAAGAAATTAATGAAAACGCTCAATTGGATCAATATTTACAAAACGCAGGATTTAGTGGGACAGCTGTTATTGTGAAGAACGGAAAAGTTCTTTTGAATAAAGGATACGGTATGGCGAACAAAGAGAAGCAAGTACCGAATAATTCAGAAACGACCTTTTATATTGGCTCTATTTCAAAGGCATTTGTAGCGACTACTATTATGCAACTCAAAGATCAAAATAAATTACAAGTAGAGGATACGATTGCAAAGTATATTCCAGATTTTCCTCAAGGTAATAGCATTCAACTAAAACATTTATTAACACATACATCAGGGATTCCAGAATATGAGCAGGGAACAGAGGATATTTCTCATGAGGAACTGATAAAGCGGATAGGCAATCAAAAGCGTATTGCAGGCCCAGGAGAGAAATGGAAGTATTCAGATTCGAACTACTCTATACTTGCCTACATTGCCGAGAAGGTGAGTGGACAACCATTAGAAGAATATATTAAACAACATATTTTTGCTACTGCTGGTATGAAGCATTCTGGTTTTGGTAAAGCGTTAGAACAAACAAGATTCCCATCAACGGGTTATAAAATAGTAAATAATAATATGACAACACCTAACATTCCGAGCATGTCACAATTATATGGTTGTGGTGATATATATACGAGCGCGCATGATTTATATTTATTTAATGAAGCGCTATTCTCTGGAAAATTAATATCAAAAGAGAGTTATAATCAAATGTTTACTGCCGTCAAAAAAGATTACGGATTTGGCTGGTATGTAGACCCAGGCAGTTATTCAAATCATGGTGTAATGCCAGGTTGGAATTGCTTAAATGGATTTAGTAAAAATGGCAGTGTATATGTTGTTTTATTATCTAACATTCAGAACAATATTAAATCATTTGGCAAAGTGAATAACGACATTTATACGATGTTACGAAATATTGAAGTGTAAAAGACTATCCCTTTTGGATAGTCTTTTTTGTATTGAGAAAATATATCCACGATTATTCATTAATGTAATACAAAAATAATGAATATGTTCTAGAAAATGTATGTCTTACCTATCACAAAAAAAGCTGCTTTGTATACATTAAGATGTATGGATGTTATTTTTTATACTTTAAAAATAATAGGAGGAGAAGCGTATGTGTCTGTTCAGAAAATATTGGCATAAATTATCCAGACTGTTTAATAGACAATTAGGTTATTTTTTAGATGACAAGTTATTGCCTGCTGTGGAACGACTTTTATTTTCGCAAAACTTCGCAAGGTTTATTCAAAGAAATTCTAAGCAAGCTACGGAAGATTTTATAGAATCAAGTCAATTCCAATCTATTATTTGTAACATTTTAAAAGAATGTAATACATCACCATTTAAAGAAATTGCAAAGCAGTATTTAGGTAAAAACGTCGAAATTACTGTGACAGTTGGACAGTTAACGGGTGTTATTGTAGCAGTTGGTGACGATTTCTTAACGCTGCAAGAAGGAATAGGAACTGAAGTTTTATTACCATTTACAAGTATTATATCAATTAAAGAAGTGTAAGAAAGGAGACTTATATATGTTATTTACTGATGAATTGCGTAACCATGTTGGTGAGTTAGTGCAAGTTGTGACAGCTGTAGAAATTGTTGCAGGCATTCTTTTATCTGTGACGGATGGAGCAGTAAGTGTTCGTACTTCTCCTTCTTATGGACCACCGGAAGATGTACTTGTACGTATCCCTATTATTTCTTATGTTCGCTTGGAAGGGTAAGAGTGATGCAAGTATGAAAGTATCAGTTGTTATTCCAGTGCATAATGAAGCAAGTACTTTATCACAAGTCTTAGTAGAAGTGGAGAAGCTCGAGCCTTATGAAATTATCGTAGTAGATAATGGATCGACAGATGAGACAAAAGAGATAGCCTTCCAACATCATTGCCGCGTGATTTATTATAAACATTCTCTTGGCAATGATGTTGGAAGGGCAATTGGAGCTAGAGAAGCAAAAGGTGACATCGTATTATTTTTAGATGGTGATATCGTTATTGATAATGTAGAGCTACAACGTTTCGTGAAAGGAATCCAGCAGGGGCATCAAATTGTTGTGAATAATTTAACATGGTCTGTGTATTTAAAGGTGAGACCACATTATACGACAGTTGGAAAATGTATGTTGAATCGTTATTTGAATAAAAAAGAGCTTGTTGTCGGATCTTTAATCGCAATTCCACATGCGATGAGTAGAGAAATTATCGAGAGGCTTGGATGGTGGAATTTAGCAGATCCAGCATTATTTCAAGCGATGGCGATGTCTAGAGGAGTAGATATTGTTGATATGGCTTCGGTCGATGTAATTCACACAAATAAAGTTCGTCCTGTGCATACTGGTACATCACCTGGTTCTCCTTATCCAAAAGCGACTAGTCGTATTATGGGTGATCATTTACGTGCTTTGCAATATGTAATCGAAACATATGGTAAACGTGGCGGTTTTTCGGAGGGAAATAGGGATAGAGAGTTTATAGGGAAGTATAAACCAGTTTTATTACAAAAGGAAAAGGCGAAATATAGTGCGATTATACCAGTGTCAGAAGAAAAAATGACTATCAGATCTGTTATACAAGAAGTGAAAAAAGCAGGTGTAGATGAAATTATAGTTGTTGCGAATGGAGCAGATGGTGAGACGATTAAACAAGCAAAGTTAGAGAATGTTATTGTAGTTGAATTCACGAAGGCGCTTGGCCATAATGTAGCACGAGCGATAGGGACTATGCATGCTACGGCAGATATTTGTTTATTTGTTGATGGTGATTTTGCTATTCCGGCAAAAAAACTAATTCCATTTTTGCATGCTATTGAAGACGGGAATGATGTGGCGTTAAATGATTTGCAATGTTTGTTAGATATGTTTCACCCAGCAGATCCAATTAGTATGGGGAAATATTTCGTGAATTTGGTAGCAAAACGACCAGATTTATGGAACAACTCGTTAACGGCAGTACCACATGCTATGCGTAAAAAGGTAATAGAGAAAATTGGGTATGATTCTCTTGTCATTCCACCATTAGCTCAAATGAAAGCTATTTTAGAAGAATGCTCCATTACAGCAGTGGAATTTGTAGATGTTATAAAAACAAATCGAGTACGCCCAGAGCAACATGGTTTTGTAAATGGACGTATCCCAGCATTTGACCGTATTTTTGGTGATCAGCTTGAGGCGATTGCGTATTTATTACAATATACGGACGAACGCGGAGGATTTACAGATGGAGAGCGGGATAGAGATATAATTCAACAATTGAGAAAGGAAGAAGAAAATATAGATGGATGCTAGTAGTAAAGTAACTATTATTGGATTAGGATATGTTGGCCTTCCTTTGGCTGTCCTTTTTGCAGAAAGAGGACATGCTGTACTTGGATTAGATAAAGATACTAGGAAGATAGAATTAATAACCAAAGGAGAAAGTTATATTCCTGATGTTTCTTCTAACGTATTACAAAATTTATTGAACGAAAGAAAATTAATAGTAAATACACCAGATAAAGGTGTTACGGAGTTCCAAAATAGTGAGTATGTTATTGTGACTGTGCCAACGCCAATTAATGAGAATAAAGAACCCGATTTAAGTGCCCTCGTTTCATCCTCTTATTATATACAACAACACCTTCAAAAAGGACAAACCTTCATTTTTGAAAGCTCCACATATCCAGGTACACTGGAGGAAGTTATTATTCCTATTATTTCTCAAACAGGTAAAAAGGTAGGAGAAGATTATTATATTGGGTATTCTCCAGAGCGAATTGATCCAGCGAATAGCCAGTATTCAGTTGAAACAATTCCAAAAGTTATTAGTGGACAAACCGAGCAGTGTAAACAAAAAGTACAGGATTTATATAGCACTATATTTGATGTAGTCGTTCCAGTTAGCTCTCCGAAAGTAGCAGAGATGTGTAAGCTCTTTGAAAATATTCAGCGCTTAGTTAATATTTCATTAGTAAATGAGTTAAATATACTTTGTGAAAGTTTGAATATTAATTTTTATGAGGTGCTTGAAGCTGCATCTACAAAACCGTTTGGATTTACTCCGTATTGGCCAGGACCAGGAATAGGGGGACATTGTATCCCGGTAGATCCTTTGTATTTTCAATGGAGAATAAGAAAAGCTGGAGCAATTAGTCAATTAATTGAGGCAGCACATGTAATTAATGAAGAAATGCCAGAGAAAATAATCGGGAAAGTGAAAGATGTGGTGCAATCACCAGCAACGGTTTTAATTGTAGGGATTGCATATAAGAAAGATGTAAATGATTTGAGAGAATCACCAGCGTTGCCGATTATTCAATTATTAATAAAAGAAGGATACAAGATAGAATATCATGATCCGTATATTTCTACAGCGAAAATTGGAGATACACTATATCAATCCGTCTCATTAGATGAACAAAGAATTAAACAAGCGGATTGTATTTTAATTGTAACGGATCACTCTAATATCGATTGGAATCTATTTAAAGGAATTGAGCGATTAATAGATACACGTGGAATTATAAAGAAGGTGAGTGTATGAGTAAGAAATGTTTAATTACAGGTGGAGCAGGATTCATTGGGTCGCATCTAGCTGAAGAATTGGTGAAAAGAGGTTATGAAGTCACGATTGTGGATAACTTCTATAAAGGGAAAATTAAATATCATGATGAGTTAATGAAAGAAATTCGGGTTATTCCAATAAGTGTTTTAGATAAAAATTCTATTTATGAATTAGTAAATCAACATGATGTAGTATTTCATTTAGCGGCAATATTAGGTGTTAAAACGACAATGGAAAAAAGTGTAGAGCTTATTGAAACAAATTTTGATGGGACGAGAAACATTTTGCAAGCAGCGTTAAAAGGGAAGAAGAAAGTAGTATTTGCATCTACTTCTGAAGTATATGGAAAGGGAGAGCCGCCATTCTCTGAAGAAGGAGATCGTTTATACGGGGCAACTTCTAAAATACGCTGGAGTTATGCAGTTTGTAAAACGTTAGAAGAGACATTATGTTTAGGGTACGCATTAGAAGGTTTACCGGTAACGATTGTTCGTTATTTTAATATTTATGGTCCAAGAGCGAAAGATGGTCCGTATGCAGGGGTAATCCCACGATTTATCCGTGCGGCTTTACAAGGAGAAGACATTCTCGTATATGGGGATGGAAAGCAGACACGTTGCTTTACGTATGTAAGTGATGCGGTAGAGGCAACGATTCGAGCAATGGATGAGAAGGTAAATGGTGAGATTATTAATATAGGTTCTGAGAATGAAAAGAGTATAAAAGAAGTAGCAGAAGTAATCAAAAAACTAACGAATTCTTCTTCGAAAATTGTACAGGTTCCTTTTGAAGAAGTATACCCACATGGTTTTGAGGAAATTCCAAATAGAAGACCAGACGTAACAAAATTAAGAGAACTTGTTCAATTTCAAGCGACAGTAACGTGGGAACAAGGATTGAAAGAAACTATTAAATGGTTTCGTGAAGAAAGCAATGGCTAAGTCATTATCGGTTATTATTCCCGTATGTAATGAAGTAGATACGATTTCAGACGTGATTCAATCGGTAAAACCACTAAATCCAGTAGAGATTATTGTAGTAGCAAATGGTTGTAATGATGGTACAGAAGCGATTGCTGAGAGCTTAGGATGTACAGTAATCCAGTATAAAGAGTCACTTGGTAACGACGTTGGACGTGCAGTTGGTGCGAAACATGCGATAGGTGATGTATTGCTGTTTGTAGATGGTGATTTTGCTATTCAAACTTCAAAATTACAACTATTCCTTAATCCGATTTTGCATGATCAGGCGGATATCGCTTTAAATAATTTGGACGCATTATTTTTAAAGAATCAAAAACCACATTCTATTACAGTATGGCGCCAAATATTAAATGCAATGTTAGAGCGCGAAGAATTAAAAATTGATTCTTTATTATCTGTACCTCATGCGTTGACGAAAGAAGTCGTTCAAAGTATTGGATATGAATGTTTTGTTAATCCTATTGTGGCCCATTTACGCTTAGCACAAAGTAAATGGAAAATTAGTCGTCATTGTGCAATTGATGTTATTACGCCGAATAAATTTCGTCCACTCGAGCATGCTGCATATGGCACGGATCTTTCTCAATCTGAAAAACGAATGATAGGTGATCATATAGAAGCTGTAGCAGAGCGGATAGTAGGCAGCGATGAGCGCGGAGGATATTATGATGGAAATAGGAAAAGAGAGAGTGTCTATCATACTTTAAATTTTGAAGAATTTTATCAAGGATGGGGCGTTACATCTAATTTGTATAAAGGAGAGCAATTATCGGTAATTATTCCTGTACAAGATGAAGAGGAAACAATTGGGAACGTTATAGAAGAGCTTCGCAAAATTGAACCTTTTGAAATCATCGTTGTTGTAAATGGTTCGTCCGATAAAACGGCAACAATTGCAAAAGAAAAGGGAGCAACAACAATTGTATATAAAGAAGCACTTGGAAACGATGTGGGGCGTTCGCTTGGAATTTATTTTGCAAAAGGAGAAATTGTGTTATTTATAGACGGCGATTTTGTTATTCCAGCTAGTGAGCTATATCCCTTTGCAAAAGCAATTGCAGATGGAACAGATGTCGCATTAAATGATTTAAATCATTATTTAGATTTGAGAGTACCACTGCATCTTGTAACTGCATTTAAATATGCATTAAATTTAGCTTGTGATCGAAAAGATTTAGGAGTAGGCTCTCTTATTGCTGTACCTAATGCGTTTAGCCGGATGTGTTTGAAATCAATTGGGTATAGATCTTTACTGTCACCTTGCGTAGCGCAAGTGAAAGCTATTCTTTCAGGATTCGAAATCGCGTGTGTAAGTCGTGTTGAGGTCGATAAGATGAACCGTATTCGTCCCAGTGAACATTTTGCAAAAATAGGTCATCCTCCAGCTGTCCTTCGAATTATAGGTGATCATATAGAAGGGTTAGAGCAATTAATTGCATTAAAGGGCAGTCGTGGTGGATTCGATGATGGAAATAGAAAAAGAGAGATTTTATCCCGCTTTAACGGGCAGTAAAACTCCCGCCTCAAAATTCGGTATCTCCCACTGATTAATGTTTCACTTTATAGCGGTAACAAAAAAAGTGTACAACGTATGTACACTTTTTTGCTCTGTTATAAAAACTATAACAGATTAGGAGATAAGAGTATTACAGCTCTACAATGGGTATCGTTCTTATATTACAAAATAGGACTCGTATATAAGAATGCCAAAAAAATACAATTAAAGAAAGGGTTAATTCTAAAGAGTTTTATATGAGGTTAACACTATGTATGTAGTGGTTTGCTCAACATTTCACAAACATGTCACAACTATTTCGTCCACTTTCGAAAAAAAGTAGTATTCTAAGTGTGTAAGCTGTTATATAAAAAATCTTAGTCCTGTACTAATCAAAAATGGAGGAGATTAGGATGACTCAAGTATTAGAAAATGTAAAAAACGCGTGGGAAAACTTTAAAGGTGAAAAATGGAAAGCAGAGATTGATGTTCGCGATTTCATTTTAAATAATGTAAACGTTTACGAGGGAGAGGACTCTTTCTTAGCGGGAGCAACTGAAGCAACGAAGAAACTTTGGGATCAAGTAATGGATTTAACAACAAAGGAACGTGAAAACGGTGGCGTTCTTGATATGGATACAAAAATTGTTTCTTCTATTACATCACATGACCCAGGATATTTAAATAAAGATATTGAGAAAGTGGTCGGTTTCCAAACTGATAAACCATTTAAACGTTCTTTACAACCATATGGTGGTATTCGTATGGCGGAACAAGCTTGTGAAGCGTATGGATATGAAATGGATAAAGAACTTAGCAGTATTTTCAGAGACTGGCGTAAAACTCATAATCAAGGTGTATTTGATGCATACACACCAGAAATGAAAGCGGCTCGTAAGTCAGGTGTTATTACTGGTCTTCCAGATGCATATGGACGTGGACGTATTATCGGTGATTATCGCCGCGTAGCATTATATGGTATAGATCGTTTAATTGAAGCGAAAAAAGCTGATTTTAATTTAACTGGTGGTGTAATGAGCGAAGAGACAATGCGCTTACGCGAAGAATTATCTGAGCAAATGCGTGCACTTCAAGAGTTAAAACAGATGGCTGCTTCTCATGGATTCGATATTTCTAAGCCAGCTACAAATGCACAAGAGGCCTTCCAATGGTTATACTTTGCTTATCTTGCAGCAATTAAAGAGCAAAACGGAGCAGCAATGAGTCTTGGACGTACATCTACATTCTTAGATGTTTACATTGAAAGAGATTTAGCAAATGGTACTTTAACAGAAGAAGAAGCACAAGAAATCGTGGATCATTTCATTATGAAATTACGTCTTGTAAAATTCGCAAGAACACCTGATTATAATGAATTATTCTCTGGTGATCCAACTTGGGTAACTGAATCTATCGGTGGTATGGCGTTAGACGGTCGTCCGTTAGTAACAAAAAACTCATTCCGTTTCTTGCATACATTAGATAATTTAGGACCAGCTCCAGAACCAAACTTAACAGTTCTTTGGTCTAAACAATTACCAGAGAACTTTAAAAACTATTGTGCGAAAATGTCTATTAAAACATCAGCAATTCAATATGAAAATGATGACATTATGCGTCCTGATTACGGCGATGACTACGGTATTGCTTGTTGTGTATCTGCAATGAGAATTGGTAAACAAATGCAGTTCTTCGGAGCACGTGCAAACTTAGCGAAAGCATTACTATATGCGATTAACGGCGGTAAAGATGAAAAATCGAAAGCGCAAGTTGGTCCTGAGTATGCACCAATTGCTTCTGAAGTATTAGATTATGAAGAGGTTATGCATAAGTTTGATATGACAATGGAATGGTTAGCGGGTCTATATTTAAACACATTAAATGTTATCCACTACATGCACGATAAATATAGCTACGAACGTATTGAAATGGCGCTTCATGATACAAATGTTCTTCGTACAATGGCAACAGGTATCGCAGGATTGTCTGTAGTAGCAGACTCATTAAGTGCAATTAAATACGCAAAAGTAAAACCAATTCGTGATGAAAATGGTATTGCAGTTGACTTTGAAATTGAAGGAGATTTCCCTAAATACGGTAACAATGATGACCGTGTAGATGAGATCGCTGTAAATCTTGTGAAAGCATTTATGAATAAACTTCGTAAGCATAAAACATACAGAAATTCTGTTCATACAATGTCAATCTTAACAATTACATCTAACGTAGTATACGGTAAGAAAACTGGTAATACTCCAGATGGCCGTCGTACTGGAGAACCATTTGCACCGGGTGCAAACCCAATGCATGGCCGTGATACAAAAGGTGCATTAGCGTCACTATTATCTGTAGCTAAATTACCATATGAAGATGCACAAGATGGTATTTCTAATACATTCTCTATCATTCCAAAAGCACTTGGTAAAGAAGATGATGTACAAGTACGCAATTTAGTATCTATGCTTGATGGATATGCAATAAAAGAAGGACACCATTTAAATATTAACGTATTTAACCGTGAAACATTAATGGATGCAATGGAGCATCCTGAAAAATATCCACAATTAACAATTCGTGTATCTGGTTACGCTGTTAACTTTATTAAATTAACTCGTGAACAACAAATTGATGTAATTAACCGTACAATGCATGAAAGCATGTAAGTGAAAAAAGTGTCCCTCCGTTTTTAATATATAGCGGAGGGAGGCTGTTTCAATAAAGGAGGAAGTAACATGGTAAAAGGAAGAATACATTCTGTAGAGTCTTGTGGTACTGTTGATGGCCCAGGGATTCGTTATGTCATATTTACACAAGGGTGTTTATTACGTTGTCAATATTGTCATAATGCTGATACGTGGGAAATCGGTAAAGGTAAAGAAATAACAGTTGAAGAAGTGATGCAGGATGTGACATGTTACCTTCCATTTATTGAAGCTTCTGGAGGCGGTATAACAGTTAGCGGTGGAGAGCCACTATTACAGCTAGACTTCTTAATTGAGTTGTTTAAAAAATGTAAAGAAGCTGGTATCCATACAACGATCGATTCTTCTGGCGGTTGTTATTCTGAAGAGCCAGAATTCCAAAATAAGCTAGATATTTTAATGGACTATACAGATTTAGTTTTATTGGATTTGAAGCATATTGATTCAAAGAAACATCGTAAATTAACAGGGAAACCAAATGAACACATTTTACAATTTGCTCGTTATTTATCGGATAAAAAGAAACCAATTTGGGTAAGACATGTATTGGTTCCTGGTGTTACCGATGGTGAAGAGGATCTGCAAAAATTATCAAGTTTTATTCAAAGTCTATCGAATGTTAAGAAAGTGGAAGTGTTACCATACCATAAACTCGGTGTTTATAAATGGGAGGCACTTGGACATAAGTATCCACTTGCGGATGTGAATCCACCGACAGAAGAAAATGTTGAGCATGCGAAACATATTTTAAAAGCAGTCTAATCCAAATATTGGATTAGACTTTTTGTTTCTTTATCCCTCTATTTGTGGACAGTAAACGCCCACTGATTATTAGCCTTCACTTTATAATAAAATCTAGAGTATATATTCAGAACAGAGTATACTGAAGAAAGAATATCCATATTTTTGTAAAGAATAAGCGGAGAAATTTACATAATTGTAAAGGGAAATCAAAATAGTAAAAAGAATTAAGAAGTAAAAGAGTGAGTATCATGGAATATAGAACATTTGTAAGTTATTGCGAAAGCTCGTATAGGAAAGTATAATGTAAAGATATGAGCACAGATAGGATTAAGGGGTCAATCTTATATGCTTTGCATATCCACGACAGGTACATAGCTAACAGGGGAATATTGGAATCCGAGTATGTAATGTTTAAGGAAAATGTTTTTCCTATTGTCGTATATGCAATATGGAGAAACAAAAAGCTAGGAGTGGATTTGTTTGATAAAAAACCCCAAGGTTTTAATATTAACTGCACATTACGGTAACGGTCATGTGCAAGTAGCGAAAACATTAGAACAAACCTTTCGCCAAAAAGGAATCAAAGATGTAATTGTATGCGACTTGTTTGGAGAATCACATCCAGTTATAACCGATATTACAAAATATTTATATTTAAAAAGCTATACGATAGGAAAAGAATTATATCGTTTGTTTTATTATGGTGTAGAGAAAATTTATGATAAAAAAATAGCATCGTGGTATGCGAATTTTGGAAGAAAGCGTTTGAAGTCGCTATTAGAGGTAGAGAAACCGGATATTGTTATTAATACCTTTCCAATCATCGCTGTACCAGAATTGAAAAAGCAAATAGGTATTTCTATTCCTGTTTATAACGTATTAACAGATTTTTGCGTTCATAAAATATGGATCCATCGAGAAGTAGATCGTTATTTTGTAGCAACCGATCATGTGAAAAAAGTGATGGTTGATATTGGTGTGCCTGCAGAGCAAATTGTTGAAACCGGGATTCCGATTCGTAGTAGTTTTGAGCTAAAGATAAATCCAGAAATTATATATAATAAATATCAGTTATGTAAGGATAAAAAGATTTTACTAATTGTAGCAGGTGCTCATGGTGTGCTAGGAAGTGTAAAAGAACTATGCCAGTCATTTATGTCAGTACCAAACTTACAAGTAGTTGTCGTTTGTGGGAAAAATGAAGCTTTAGAGCAGGAATTATTGGGGCTGCAGGAGCAAAGTTCTGATGCTTTAAAAGTATTTGGTTATGTTGAAAACATTGATGAGTTATTCCGTGTTACTTCTTGTATGATTACGAAGCCAGGTGGTATTACATTAAGCGAAGCAGCAGCATTACAAGTACCTGTCATTTTATATAAGCCTGTCCCAGGACAAGAAAATGAAAATGCGTTGTATTTTGAAAGAAAAGGTGCAGCAGTTGTAATCCGTGATGATAGTGAAGTTTTTGCAAAAACAGAGACGTTATTGCAAGATGATATAAAGCTTCTCCAAATGAAAGAGGCGATGAAAAGTATTTATCGTCCTGAACCAGCTGGTCATATTGTGGATGCAATTTTGGCAGAAAATCATGCAGAGCCGAGTCGTATACCTATTAAATCACCAGCTCTTGCCGAATCTTTTACTTAATATGAAACCCCTCTTTTAAACTTTTAAAGAGGGTTTTTTATTATTGTAACAAAAGTAAGCGTGAATTATTAACTTATCCACAAAGGATTGCGCTTTCATTAGACAGTAAAATCGGAATATTAACAACTATATCCACATAATCCACAATTTTTAGAAAATTATCCACAATTCTAGCGTTTGGTGTTCATTTAAATGAATGAATTCGCAAAAGGTTTTTGGAATTTATGCACAATTCTATGGGTTTTGTGGATAAAGTTGTCCACAAAAAAGGTTCCTTATTTATAAGGAACCTTTTTTGCCAATCCATTGGAAAATCTTATGCAATGAAACTGAATAATTAGGGGGGGAAAACCTTCTAATTATTCAGTTTCACTTTAAATACTTTTTGAGCGATATCCCGCTGCACGATCTGCTTTTCGAAATTCTCGTTGATAAAGAACTTCTTGTGTACTAGATAATGTGTTTTTTGCTTTGTCACGTTTCTTTTTATCCATTACAAATCACCTCGTGTCTTAAAGTCACTATCTATCGTTTCCAAAGACATGGGGTGATATACATATATGTCAAACTAGTATTGAATAATTATCATTTCAAAAAATTTAGACTATGCTTCTTTTAATTGATGAGCATCTTGGAATGTTGTATCTCGCATTGTAGCAAGTGTATATTGATCTTTTGGAATTTCATATAGGTTATATACTTCTTCATTTGCGTTAATTTCATCATAAACGGCTTTTCTTGTTTCATTTGCTAGATTTACATATTGTAGTTTTTCGGCAGCTTTAATAGAACGAATATTTATTTTGCGAATACGCATAAAAATTGTTTCAATATCTAATTCATAGAAAAGTTCGCTAAAAAATGAATCTTTCGCCAATTTATTATAGCCTTTGCCATGGTACGGTTTTCCAAGCCATGTTCCAAGGAATCCGGCTTTTTCTTGCACATCAAATAAAGTAATTGTTCCGATAGGGTTACCCCATTCATCTAAAATTGTGCGTGAAATTAATTCCCCACGCTCTTCAGCTTCAATCGTTTGTTTCGTTAAAAATAAATATTCCTCATAAGAATAAGCCTTTTGACGCACAAAAGGGAAGACAGCTGGATCCACCATTAATTCGTATAGAACGTGGCTGTCGTGTAAGTCGCGTTTTTTCAACACACTAACTCCTCCTCACACGAGGGTAGCATGACGAAAAAGCACCCCACCCTCGAAATTTTTATATCAATCTTTAAAAAATTTCGGGGTGGGAATCGAACCCACTAGAACCAGTTTATAACGCTGGTGGCGCACCATTTGCCTTCCCCATTCATCAATTTGAAAATGATAATCACGACACAAATTGATTATGGTTTCATTCAGTTTATAATCGTATAATACTTTATCTAGTCAAAAAAATAAACTAGTTTTTTTTATTTTTTTTGTAAATTATTTTCCCATCAATCATAGTTAGTACAGGCTTGGCTAAATAATGGAAAGGATGATGTGTCCATAACACGAGATCGGCGTCTTTTCCAACCTCAATGCTTCCAATTCTATCCTCTAAACGTAAATTTCGCGCTGGAAATATAGTGATTCCTTCCAATGCAGTTTTCTCGTCTAATCCTTCCCTTACTGCGACAGCAGCACAAACATTTAAATATTGAATGGGTGTATAGGGATGATCTGTTGTTATAGAAACTTCCACTCCATTTTTTGATAATATATGGTAAGTATCCCATGTTTTGTTTTTTAGTTCGATTTTAGAACGGCGTGTAAGAGTGGGGCCAACTGAAACCTTCAAATTGTGTTTCGAAAGCTCTTCAACAATAAAGTGTCCTTCTGTACAATGTTCAAGACGTAAATCAAGATTGAATTCTGTTGCAAAGCGTAGAGCAGAAGTAATATCATCTGCGCGGTGAGCGTGGATACGTACTGGTATTTCCCGGCGAAGTGCTTTTAAAATAGGAAGCATTCGAAAATCAGCTTCATGTCCATAGTGTTGTGCTTCGTAGAATGATTCTCGAAGTAAACCCATAATACCCATACGTGTAATTGATTCTTTTGTTCCGTTACTATGAACTTTTTTAGGGTTTTCTCCAAAGGCAATTTTTAAACCAGCAGGTTCTTGAATAATCATATGATCAATACAAGTTCCAGCAGTTTTTATTACACAAGTAGTACCCCCGATAATATTTTGACTCCCAGGCATAACATGAACAGTTGTAATACCATTTTGTACAGCATCTTGAAATGCAATATCAAAAGGATGGATTCCGTCTAAAGAACGGATATGTGGTGTTGAAACTTCAGAGGTTTCATTTGCATCATTTCCAGCCCAACCAGTGCCTTCATCATAGAGACCAAGGTGAGTATGGACATCAATAAATCCAGGTAAGAGATGAAGAGCTCGCGCATCTATAACGGTCATATCTTGAGTAGGCTGAATAGAAGGTTTGACCTCAGCAATTCGTTCGCCTATAACGAGTACATCACCTTGGAACTTTGGAGATGTAATAGGGTACACAATGGCTTGTTTGAGCAATATTTTCATAGGTACCTCATTTCTGTTACTTTACAATGTTAATGGAATTTAAGAAAAAGTAACTGAAAGGTTATTTGTGTAGTAATGCTCTGGATCCTAGACCCCCTTGTAAAACTGTGTTTTAGAAGTACTACATTGTATGCGAAAGTATATTTTGTAATGCATGGTTTACTGTCGGAAATGTGTATTGGTACCCATGCTCAATTGCTTTAATAGGTAATACATGTTGCCCTTCTAGTACAAGTATACTCATCTCACCCAATAAAGCGTGAAGCATAAATGAAGGGACAGGTAACCAATGAGGCTTTCCCATTATAGTTGCAGTGATTTCTCCAAATTCCTTCATTTTTATAGGGAGTGGGGCTGTAATATTAAGAGGACCATCAATTTCTTCTTTGTGTATGATGAAATCAATCATGCGAACGACATCGTCTATATGAATCCATGATAACCATTGGTTTCCAGATCCAATTGTACCTCCGATATAGAATCGATAGGGAAGTAGCATTTTTGGAAGGGCTCCTCCGTCTGCACCTAATACGACTCCGAATCTTGAGTAGATTGTTCTTATTCCAAGAGAACGTGCTTTAGATGCTTCTTGCTCCCATAAAAATACTGTTTCTGCTAAAAAGTCATTTCCTAGAATTTCTTGCTGCTCGGTAAAAGACTCTGTTTCAGATGTTCCATAGTATCCAATAGCGCTTGCGTTAATAAATGTGTGTGGTTTTGTACCAAGTGCTTGCAATTGTTTAATGAGTCCTTTTGTTGTTTGAATTCTACTGTTCAAAATTGCTGCTTTTTGTTTCTTTGTCCATCTACTATTAATAGACTCTCCAGCTAGATTAATAACTACATCGATAGAAGAGAGGGGGAAGGTCTGTAAATCCGGTGTCCATTGTACGTATTGAAGGTTAGTGTGTGAAGTTTCAGCAGTTTTTTTTCGAGTCAGAATGTAAACAGTATATCCTTTTTGAATAAAAAAAGTAGAAAGGTATTTACCGATAAAACCGGTGCCACCAGAAATTGCGATTTTCACAATCATTTCCTCCTCATTATATATATTCTTGAAAAACAAAAATGTTCCTCGACTATGTTAAAATAATAGAGAGGTGAGAGTATGGCTGTCATTACAAAAATAGAAGTACAAAAACGATCGAAAGAACGATTTAATATTTATATTGATAAAGGTCAAGGTGAAGAATACGGATTTAGTGTGGATCAAGTAATCTTAATGAAACATGGATTACAAAAAGGGTTAGAAATTGATGAAGTAGCGTTAGGCAATATTTTGTACAACGAAGAGGTACAAAAAGCATATTTACAAGCAATCTCCTATTTATCCTATCAAATGAGAACGAAACAAGAAATAGAAGATTTTTTACGAAAAAAAGAAGTGGGACAGGCCGTCATCTCTGAAGTCGTTTCGAAATTATTACATGATCGATATATTAATGATAAAGAGTACGCCATTTTATATACGCGAACGCAAAGTAATGTGAATCGAAAGGGTCCAACTGTTATAAAAAGAGAGTTATTAAATAAAGGTGTTCAGGATCTAATCATTACACATAGTTTACAAGAGTATCCAAAGGAGAAGCAAATTGAAAATGCTTTGGTTCTTATAGAAAAGAAGAAAAAATCTTATCAAAAGCATTCATTTTTACAAATGAAGCTAAAGTTAGACGAAATGCTTGTTCGTAAAGGGTATCCTAGAGATGTGATTCAAATTTGTCTTGAAGAATTGAAAGACGAAAAAGATGACGAACAGCAACAAGAAGCGTTACACTATCATGGGAATAAATATTATGAGAAATATAAGAAGTATGATGGATGGACATTTGAAAATAAGATGAAACAAGCGTTATATCGAAAAGGATTCTCTATTGATGAGATAGAGATATTTTTACAAATGAAACGTGAAGAGGGATGAGGGGAATAATAAGATGAATATGCCAAAACGCTACAGTGAAATGACACCGCATGAGCTTAGGGAAGAAATTGGGGCTTTGAAGGAGCAAGCAGTAAAGGCTGAGCAACTTGGAATTGTAAATGAGTTCGATGTGTTAATGAGAAAGATGGCCATGGCCCGTGCTTACATGACTGATATAAACAAATTCCATATTGGTGAGACATATGAATTAGTAGAAGAACCTGGTGTAATATTTAAAATCACGTACTTCAATGGGGTATTTGCTTGGGGTTATAAGCAAAATGATAATGAAGAGATTGGGATACCAATTTCCTTGCTACAGGAAAAATAAAAACCAGAGAGCGAATATCTCTCTGGTTTTCATCTTTGGTAGGCGTTAAAGGAGATAGGAGATTCTAAAATTGGCGTTTTTTACATTCATTCGCCAGTATAATGAGAGACTGGGTTTGTTGCGTCTGTCCGTTAACTTGCGCTTTCGCATGTTTCGGACGAGTCCACGTATGGTTAAATAATTCAGAACGACTATCTAAACGATCACGGTAGCTCATCTTTATCACCTCGTGTAGGAAGTTAATTTTTTAGGTTGTACCTGTACTACTCTTCCTGCTGATTTGCAGCACGCATACGTTCTTGTGGGTGCGTGTTAATTGTGCCGTTAGGTCGTTTCGAAGCGAAGCGTGATTTCGCTTTCGGCTGACCATCGATTTTGCTGTTGTTTTTTGACTCAGACCAAAATTCGGCTTGTTTACCCATTGCGAACGCCCTCCTCATCATCAGTTGATACCTCTTTAAGAAGTATCACTTATAGAATGTGCAAAATAGAAGAAACTATCCTTTAGAAATGAAGGGATAAATAGGTAAAAGGAGATTAGAACATGAATGATATTCACGAAACATTAACGAAAGAACTATTAGACAAAAATGACAAACTTTCTTACGCACAAGCTCGTGCGTGGGTTGAACTACTGTGGGAAGACTTTCAAACAACTTATGCGAAATCAGGTCGTTATCAAGGTGATGAAATGACTGAGCAAGTAGTACGAACATGGATTAATAATCATGGAGGGCGCCTTCATGAAATGCGTACAAATAATCCGAAGTATAGCCATTTAATCAATCAAGAAGATCATTTGAAACATTAAAAAAAGCGACTTAAGTCGCTTTTTTTAATGTGGAAGCAATTCTAATTTCTTTCGAAGTTTTTCTTCGCTGAAAATCCATCCTGTATATGAACTAATAATATTTAAATTTTGATCGAGCTGAACGATTGCGACGAATGGATAATAATCTTTGCTTCGATACCGCAAATCAATGAACCGAACTTCATAATAGTTATCGTAATCGAAAATATCCCAGCGATATACAGGTGAAAAAGATAAGAAAGCAGATATATTTTCATCTCGCACAGCAGCCTGCATAATGGCAGTATTCGGGAACGGTACGCGATCAAATTTATCGTATACAAGGATGTTACCGCGGTGCCATCTTGCGACGTAGTAATGTTCCGTTGTAACGACGGCTAAATGATAATGATAAAATTTGTAAGAAGGAGAAATAATTACTTTCTCTACATTTTTGAAACGTTTGTATACTACACTTTTAATATTTCGATGCATCATAACGCGGCCGATGTAGTAAACAAACATTAATATATACGCTGCTAAAGCAGTATATCCTTTATGTGATCCGACAAGCATACAAGCAATCGCAAGTATATGGATAAAGAAAATGACAGTATCGAAAGTATTAATTATGCCAAGTGCTACCCATTTTTTTGTGAAGGGCCTTAATGCTTGTGTACCATAGGCATTGAAAATATCCACAAAGACATGAAGAAAGACGGCAATAAATGACCAAAGTAGTAGATGCAAATATGGAGCGTCTGAAAAGAAGGCGAACGAGATGCCACTTATAAGGAATGACCAAAGAATTACTGCAGGAATGGAATGAGTAATCCCGCGATGATTTCTTATATATTTAGCGTTATTACGCAATTTTAAAACTGTATCGATATCAGGAATATTGGAACCAGCAATTGTTGCAAGCATCACTGCTTGAGGCCCAATATCACTTTGTGCTATGGTTGGATCTAATGTTGCCAAACTGCCTAGAGTAACGCCCATAACAAGGTGAGTGGCTGTGTCCATAGAAATCCACCTCCGTTTTTTATTAATGTAACTCTTTTTATTCGATACCTCAAGTCCTTTGCCTTCTATTTCCTATGTCATCTTACTTAAATTTTTTCCTAAAATCTTTATAATAGTACGTATATGCAAAAAAATGAGGGGGATCAAGTTTGACACTTGAAATATTAAATAAGTTTAACATAGAGCAGTTTCAAAATGATTTAATTGGTTGGTTTGAAAAAGAACAACGTGATTTACCGTGGCGAAAAAATAAAGATCCATACCGTGTTTGGGTTTCGGAAATTATGTTACAGCAAACAAGGGTGGAAGCTGTAAAACCATATTACGCAAATTTTATGGGGAAGTTTCCTACACTTGAAGCGTTAGCAAATGCCGATGATGAAGAAGTATTAAAAGCATGGGAAGGCTTAGGATATTATTCTAGAGCGCGAAATTTACACACGGCTGTAAAAGAGGTAAAAGAAGTATATGGCGGGATAGTACCGAGTGATGTAAAGAAAATCGAAAAACTAAAAGGAGTGGGACCATATACAAAAGGTGCCATTTTAAGCATTGCATACGGTATACCAGAGCCGGCGGTTGATGGGAACGTTATGCGCGTATTATCTCGTATTTTATCAGTGTGGGATGATATTGCAAAACCCAAAACTAGAAAAGTGTTTGAAGAGATTGTGCGTGAAATTATTTCGGCTAAAAATCCATCTTATTTTAATCAAGGTTTGATGGAATTAGGAGCATTAATTTGTATACCGAAAAATCCATCTTGCTTACTTTGCCCTGTACGTGAACATTGCCGAGGATATGCTGAAGGCGTTCAAAAGGAGTTACCAGTAAAAAGTAAAGCGAAGGCTCCTACGATGGTACCGATTGTTGCAGGGGTACTTCAAACGGAAGATGGTCGTTACGTCATTAATAAACGTCCAAGTACCGGATTATTAGCTAACATGTGGGAGTTTCCGAATGCCGAACTTGGCGAAGGGATTCGGAATCAGAAGGAACAGCTTACAGATTATATGAAAGAAAAATTTGAGCTTTCGATTTCTATTGAAGAATACGCAATGAATGTGCAACATACGTTTACACATCGCACTTGGGATATATTCGTATTTTACGGAAAAGTAACCGGTGATATTGTTGAAACAGATACATTGAAATTTGTATCAAAAGAAGCATTCGAACAGTTACCTTTCTCGAAATCACATCGTACAATTTACGAAAATTGTGTGGAGAAAATTACAATGCAATAAATGAAAAAAACGTGTTCTAGAACTTTGGAACACGTTTTTTTATTGGGAGAAATTTGTATTTCGATGCTAAAAATCGATGCTTTTATAATCCGCCACGTGATTCGATTTCTTTCACAATTTCTTTATAAATCGTTTGTCCCTCTACATTTAGATAAGGCATAATTTGCTGAAATGAATGATGAAAATGAGCTAATTCATCCTTGTCCCATTCATTTTTGGAAATCATAGTTAGCTCAGTCATATCACGTCCAGTATACATATTCCCACCTCCATCATATGTAGTTTGAATGAGTGATAAGAGATATATTCGTGAATTTTTTTAAAGAAAATTAAGGATAACTTCTAAGTGAATTGGTTACATTATTGATTGTGGAGGTGAGAAAGATGAGTAAAAAACAACAAGGTTATAATAAGGCAACTTCTGGTGCTAGCATTCAAAGTACAAATGCTAGCTATGGTACAGAGTTTGCAACTGAAACGAATGTACAAGCAGTAAAACAAGCGAACGCACAATCAGAGGCACAGAAAGCACAAGCTTCTGCTGCTCAAAGTGCAAATGCTAGTTATGGTACAGAGTTTGCAACTGAAACAGATGTGCATGCAGTGAAAAAACAAAATGCACAATCAGCTGCAAAACAATCACAATCTTCTAGCTCAAATCAGTAATGAAAGAAAAACACTTCTCCGTTCGAGAGAAGTGTTTTCTATGTGTGCAGGAGTCATTGTAATGAAAATAAAGGGAACGACATAACTTCTAATAAGTCAACAAATGTAGTCAAAGGAGAAAGAAGTGCGCGATTAGAAATATGTAATAGGAATTATAACTGGCGAATGAATTTAAAAGGGGGTAAGTGATGAACGATTTTGATAAGTTGGTAGGAGAGCAGTTGGAAACGATGGATGAGCTTTTAAAGTTACAATCTCATTTAGAGAAGTATCAGCAAATTGAAATGAGTGAAAGGGATACGTGCGATAAAAAAGAATTGCATTTTATCCGTCAAGAAATATATAGAACAGAAATAGCATTAAAACTTTTACATGAAAAATTTGAACAGCAAACGAATAATGTGATTCAATCTTTTGAAACCGAAAAAATAATTTCAAATTAAGGGTGAGATATGTTGTTGATTTTAGGTGAAAAGTCCTTTCTTAAACAGAGGTGAGGGGGCTTTTCTTTTTGTTATATCTTCGTTTGATCTTCTAAAATACGTATTGCTAATTCATAGAAAATGTTCCTTCGTTAAAAGGGTTAGTGATGTGGTATTCAATAATACAAACTTCATTATATTCCTCATGAAAACAAGTGTCCTATCGCTTTAGTTTTAAAAATTTGACAAAAAAGTTATAATAGAAAAAAAGTGAATGCAGTTCAAGGGGTAGTTAAGATAACTTAAGAAAAGCATTTGCGGTTGAAAGAAGGGAGCATATATGGGATTTCCCAAAGAAGGAGAAAAGGTACAAATACATAGTTATAAACATAATGGCTCCATTCATAGAATGTGGGAAGAGACAACAATTTTAAAAGGGACGCAGAGCCTTGTGATCGGAGCAAATGATCGTACAGTAGTTACGGAATCAGATGGTCGAACATGGATTACTCGCGAACCTGCGATTTGTTACTTCCATGCTAATTATTGGTTTAATGTGATTGGAATGCTGAGAGAAGAAGGAGTATATTATTATTGTAATTTAAGTTCTCCTTTTGCATATGACTCTGAAGCATTAAAGTATATTGATTACGACTTAGACATTAAAGTGTATCCAGATATGACATATACACTTTTAGATGAAGATGAGTATGAAAAGCATAGTCAAATCATGCAGTATCCACCTGTTATTGATACAATTTTAAAACGAAATGTAGCACATTTAACACAGTGGATTCATCAAAGAAAAGGTCCATTTGCACCGGATTTCGTAGATATGTGGTACGAAAGATATTTAATGTACAGAAATTAAAACAAACCTGCAGGGGATTTCCCGGCAGGTTTGTCCTATTAGAGGGGGGATTATGTGCAAGGTATAAAAAGATATTTACAATTTGTTAAACCATATCGATGGCTCATTGCTATTACAATTATTATTGGTCTTGTTAAGTTCGGTATCCCGCTTATTATGCCATGGTTATTAAAGTATATTATTGATGATGTTATTCAAGGCACAGGCTCACTTCAAGAAAAAACGTCGCAATTAATAACCGCAATTGGGATTGCTTTTTTTATCTTTGCGATATTAAGACCACCGATAGAATATTATCGTCAATATTTTGCGCAGCGCATTGCCAATACAATACTATACGATTTACGAAAATATATTTTTGGGCACTTGCAAAAATTGAGTTTACGTTATTATTCGAACACAAAAACAGGGGAGCTTATTTCACGTGTAATCCATGATGTAGAACAAACGAAGGACTTTGTAATTACCGGTCTTATGAATGTCTGGTTAGATACTGCAACAATTGCTATTGCTATTATCGTTATGTTTTCTATGAATATAAAATTAACCTTTGTTGCTTTATTAATCTTACCTATTTATGTAGTTGCAGTGAAATATTTTTTCGGGCGCCTTCGAAAACTGACGAAAGAGCGCTCACAAGCGTTAGCAACTATACAAGGGTATTTACATGAACGTATTCAAGGGATGCAAGTGACACGTAGTTTTGCATTAGAAGAATATGAAAGAGGACAGTTTGAAAAGAGGAATAATGAATTTTTAACGAAAGCACTAACTCATACGAGTTGGACGGCGAGAACATTTTCGGCAGTGAATACGTTAACGGATTTAGGGCCATTACTTGTTATTGGTTTTGCGGCGTATGAGGTAATTCAAGGATCGTTAACATTGGGTACTATGGTTGCTTTTGTTGGATATATGGATAGTTTATATAGTCCGCTTCGTCGCCTTGTTAATTCATCTACAACATTAACACAGTCTTTCGCCTCGATGGATCGAGTGTTTGAATTGTTGGATGAAAAATACGATATTGTTAATGTGCCAAATGCGGTGCAAACGAAAAGGTTAGATGGGGAAGTTATATTTGATAATGTTTCTTTTCGTTATAATGCGGATGAAAAAGAAATATTGCATAATCTGTCATTAACTATGCGCCCGGGAGAGAAGGTTGCGCTTGTAGGGGCAAGTGGAGGAGGAAAGTCATCTCTTGCTAGTTTAATTCCGCGTTTTTATGATGTTTCTGAAGGAGCGGTTTATATAGACGGGATAGATGTAAGAAAGTACAATATGAGAAATTTGCGGAGTCATATTGGAATTGTGCTACAAGATAATCTATTATTTAGCGATACAATCGGGGCTAATATTTTATATGGTAATCCGAAAGCTACAGAGGCGGAAGTGATTTCAGCTGCCAAAGCTGCGCAAATTCATAATTTTATTACAGAGTTGCCAGACGGCTATGATACTGTCGTGGGGGAACGTGGTGTGAAATTATCGGGCGGGCAAAGACAACGTGTAGCGATTGCACGAGTGTTTCTAAAGAATCCGTCTTTACTTATATTAGACGAAGCAACTTCCGCTTTAGATTTAGAAAATGAACGATATATTCAAGAGGCACTGCAAAAGTTAGCGGCAGATCGGACAACAATTATCATTGCACACCGATTAGCGACGATCACGCATGTCGATACAATTATTTATGTTGAAGATGGTGAAATAAAAGAAACGGGTTCTCATGAAGAGTTAATGAAAAACAGGGGATTTTATTACAATCTATATCAACTTCAGCATATAACAGAAACAGCTCCTTTAGCATAAAAGGAGCTGTTTTTTATTCGTCTTCTTTTTTATCTTCGATTTGGAGTTCACTCTCTGGTTTATGGTATGTGTAGAAGCTATCCACAAGTAAATCTAAATGCTCTACTTCCTCACTGTAGTTAATAATTGAAGAAATAAGAGGGAAGAGGTGTAACCATATTTTATATGCTTCCTCATCGTCCTTATTTTGATAATCCATAAAGATATCAATCAATTCTTGTTTACCTGTTTCAACTTCATCAAGCATCTCAACGGATTGTTGTTTCTTTGCTTTACCAATAAATTTTAATAAAACTTGTTCGTGATAATGCGTTAATGAATCAAGTTCGTTTTGAATAGATTCCTGAAACTCTTCTGGCATATAGCGCAGTTCATTTTCAGTACGATGTAATGACTTTAACGTGCTTAAAGCGCGGCTTGTTGTCGCTAACATTTGTCTGAATAAAACGAGCTTACGAATTTTTGCGAATTGTATTTTCTTCGTATAACTTCTTTCTTCTTTATACAGCAAATAGTAATGATTTAGTTTAATCATTTTTTCTTTCATGCGATCAATATCGGTTTTTAGCGTTGTAAAATCAGAAGCTTGCCTACTGTTCATACGAATCCATTTAACAATTTCCTCTGTATTATCAACGATGCGATGGTAAAGTTTTGTTTCATATTTTGGCGGCATAAATACTAAATTTACAAGCGAAGCCGCAATAATTCCAATCATAATCGTCGCGAATCGAAGTAAGGCAAAATTAAAGAAATCTTCGCCTTGATACTCCATAATGGCGATAACTGTTACTAAAGCGATTGATATTGTGTTTTCTAAGCGTAATTGTAAAGTAAGAGCAATTACTAATATACACGTTAATCCAATAATAAAAGGATTATGTCCAAAAGCAGTAGCAAATACGATAGCGAATACCGCACCAATTACGTTTGCTTGAATTTGCTCAAGAGCTGTTAAATACGAGCGGTATACAGACGGTTGAACAGCAAAGATAGCTGAGATTCCCGCAAATACTGGACTCGGTAATTGAAGTAAAATACAAGCAAATAAAGCTAATGTAATGGCAATACCCGTTTTTAAAATGCGAGCACCAAGTTTCATACCCTTATTGATATCCTTTCTCTTGTCATAATGAATGTACAACATGATACTATACATTCATTACAATATGTTAGCAAGTGATATTTTAGTGACGTTAAAAAGAAATTAAGATTCATTTTATAATTTTTCCTAATTCTTTTTAAACATCAATTTTTAGTAAAAAAACCTGCTGAATTTCAGCAGGTTTCAAATTGTTACTATAGATTACTATGAGAAGTGTACTTCGTCAATTTTTTCTTGAAAATGAAAATTAGGCATATCACTCTGTTGAGATAGATGGGTCCGCCTGTTCTTTTTTCGGGATAATTTCATAGAAGTGAAGCTGGATATTATCTAATAATGGTGTTAATAAAGCGACTTCTTCATATTGTTCATGCTCATTTAATACACGAATGTAGTCTAATAATAATTCATTTACATCTTGCAAACCATTTTTACTAATTGGCTGCAATGTTACATTTGCACCTTTAGCGATTCTTTGTTTTAAGGCTTGCTCTGTTAAACCTAAGTTTGGCTCATGACGTAAATAAACAACACCACCAGTCATGCCGGCACAAATCCATGGACCAGGATCTCCTAAAACAAGAGCACGACCATTTGTCATATATTCAAAAGCAAACCCTTTTATATTGGAATATGCGCCTATATTCCCTTGTTCTTTTTCACGGAGTGGTTTTGTAATTCTACCTCCAATTATCATGTCTGCCCCAGAAAGGCGAATGCCAGCACGAGCATCAGCGTTACCTTGCACGTATAATGCACCTTTTTGAGCGCCGTATCCAAATCCTTTTCCGACAGAACCGTTATAATATGTTCCATCTTTTCCTTTTGCTTTCGTTATATAAATGCCACCACCAAATGAAGTTTTCCCAATGCCGTCTTGCGCACCGCCATTTACGTGTATAAATAAGTTCTCGCTATTGTACGCGCCTAATCCGTTTCCAGGAACAGAACCGTTTGTATACTTTAATGTAAGTGGTTCAAGATGAGTGTTTTCATATAATTTACTACGAACACGATAACAGGATTCTAGACCACCCATTACACGTTGCTCTACGCCGACGCTTACTAATTCTTTTGACTGGAGAGAATTAGTTGATTCAAATTGTTTTTCTTGTACAGATTCCGTTATTTTCACGGATGAATCTTCTATCGTTTGTATTAAGTTTCGTAAGTCTAATAAGTTCTGGCCTCGAGTTTGTTCTAATAAATCTGATCGCCCGACAATATCTTGTAAGTTTGTGTAACCGAGCTGCCCTGTTAAACGTTTTAGTTCTGTACCGAAAGTAGTGAATAGGTTTAATAGCCCGGCAACTGCGCTTTCTAATTCACGTGGAACGAAACGGCGCAGTCCATGTTCTTTTGCTTGAGCTTCAGATTCAATTTGTGTTGCAATTCCGACGTGGCACGTATCGAGATGACAACCACGGCAAGTTGTACAGCCAATGGCAATCATTGATAATGTACCAAATCCAATCCGGTTTGCTCCAAGGAGCATGATTTTTAAGGCATCATTTACGCTTCGGATACCACCGTCTGCCCAAATCTCTACTTTATGTCTCATATGTGCTTCTAATAGAGCGTTATGTGCAGCTTTAACACCGATTTCTACAGGAAGACCTACATGTTGCAATGCATGAATACGTGCAGCACCTGTTCCGCCATCAAACCCGCTAATGTTAATAAAATCAGCACCAGCTTTTGCAATACCGACAGCAATTGTTCCAATATTAGGAACGACAGGGACTTTTACAGCTACTTTTGCAAGATGATTAGCCGTTTTAATTTCTGTAATCATTTGGGCTAAGTCTTCAATTGAATAAATATCATGGTTGTTAGAAGGCGAAATTAAATCCGAACCAATTGTAGCATTACGTGCTTCAGCGATTTTGGCAGTTACTTTTGAGCCAGGCAAATGTCCACCTTCACCAGGCTTTGCTCCTTGACCAATTTTTATTTCAATTAAATTTGATGAATTAAGTAGTTCAGCGTTTACTCCAAATCGACCAGATGCAACTTGTTGTCCGCGTGTATTTGGGTATTTGCCAATCATATCTTTAATTTCGCCGCCTTCACCGTTCAAACTAATCATATTTAGCTGATTGGCAGCTTCTGCATATGCACGGAAGGCTATTTCATTTTGAGAACCGAATGACATGGAACTAATAATAAATGGTAAATCATGATTGTGAATGCCGATGGACACTTCTTCAGTCGGAATTACATGTTTTGTTTGTTTTGTTTGAATAAGGTGCCTGATTGCGATAGAGTTATTTTCTTCTAATTCACTTAACTTGTCGCGGTAATCATCATAAGAGTTTCCTTTGGCAACATCACCAATTGCTTTCCAAATCCGCGGGAATATATGAAATGATTTTCTCATTCTAACTTGTGGATTGTTATAATCAATCGCACGAATTTTTGCATCTTCAGCAAGTGATTCAAGTGAAAATGCTAAATCATTTGAACCGAAGAAATTTGTAATTTGTAATGTGTTTGCGATTTCCTCATGTAATCCAATAGAGGAGAAGAGGCGACCGTAACCGCGTAATTCATGAATTCCAATCGTTGAAATTACTTTCTCTAGTCCTTTATTAAGTGCGGTATACAAATTAGTAATTGGTGCTTTAGTTCCATCATTTACAGTTGCGAATAATAAATATGGATTAATACCGTCTGCCCCTAATCCGTATAGCGTGACGATATCGTGTAAGGAGCGAAGGGCACCGGAACGTATAACGAGAGAGCATTTCCGACGTAAATTATTTTCAGTTAATGCTTGATGTACTTTAGCGGTAACTAAATGTGGATCAATCCATAATAGTTCATTTTGATGAGAGTTAGCGTCATCTAATAATAGTAGGGAAGCCCCATTTTTAACGGCTACTATCGCTTCGGAACTAATTCGATTTAACGCGCTTTGTAAAGTTTCTGATGGACTAAATGTAACAGAAATTGTAGAAACAGAGCTATGAGTGGTGAATAGCTGTATAAGTTGTTCGTACGTAATCGTCTGTAAGTCTGCCGTGATAGGCTGAGCTAAACTTCCTTCTAAAATAATTGGTGAAAGCATCTCGATTACAAATGGTTGTTTAGAGTTATCTAATAAACTTGGACGTTCTCCGAGTACGGTACGTGTGGAGAAGTGTTCGACTTCTCGATCGCGATCGATGGCTGGATTTGTTACAACGGCTACACTTTCCTTAATGAAATCGGCAATATTTCGTCTATCTGTATCAAGTGCGGCAAGTGGTGAGTCATGCCCAAGTGAACGAATTGGTTCGACACCTTTTGTTGCCATCTGTTCAAGGAGCTGAATATGTTCTCGATCCCAGCCGAAAGCAACGTATTGCTTCGTTTCAACTTGAACGGAATCACATAACCCCTGAATTTCTTTCGTTTCAGGGATAGATAAGTTTACATGATAGTTGGTAACATCGATTCGTTTCTTAAAACGGTTATATACTTCAATTTGATAATTGTCGTATTCATAGAGAATAAGCTCATCTTGTTCATTCCATTTTAGTCCAACTTTTTCTCCAGGAGCGAGTGGTTTCGGCTCTGCTACATACTTAGTTGGTGATACAACTCCAGGTTCAGAAGAGAAAATATAGGAGCTCTCTGTCTCTACTTTCCAAACTGGGCGCAATCCAAGAGAATCGACACTGAAAACAGCTTCATCTTTATAACGTGAAATGATGCCAGCTGGACCTTGAGCGAAATGCCCCCAAGCCTCACGTATATAAGTGTATAAGTTTTGTAAGTTTGTTTCGTAAAGTTTTATTTCATTAATAATTGGTGGAAATAATATATCCATTGCTTCAAACAAGCTGTAGTTATACTGAACGAGAAGGGTTTCTAAGGTGCGGTTTAAATCTTGGGAGTCACTTCCCCCTGCAGTAAGTGGTACATGAATCATTTCGGCTTGATCACGTAATTTGGCAATTGTATTAATTTCACCATTATGTCCGAGAATGCTAAATGGTTGTACACGAAAAAAATTAGATAATGTATTAGTAGAATAGCGATTATGTCCTAGTGTCATAGTTGAAGCGATAAGTGGGTGTTGTAAATCGTTGTAATAGGCAACAAGTGTATCTCCAGCACCTAGAACTTTATATACAACATGTTCATGACTTAATGAGGCAACATGAATTGCTTCATTTTCTTCGATTTTTATTGTTACAGAAAATAATGTTTGTTCAATATTTTTAACTTTACTTTCGGCGATAAGGGCAATTTGCCAAAATAAAGGTTCTTCTTGTTTACCAAGAGGACCGAGTGCATCTGAGTTTATTACATCATCATTTTCGAGAACAATTGTAAATTTTTCATTGTTTAGTTGCGTACGAATGTAATCTTTTAACTCAGCAATGTTTTCTTTTTTGTTTAGAAAAAAATGTCCAACGATAAAGTGGGGATGATCCACAATCGTTGGATTATATCCGCTACTTTTCAGTTTTTCATTCCAAAGTGCTTTTGGCATGTCGATATGAATTCCGATACCATCTCCTTCGCCATTAATGAAACCAGCTCTATGATTCATTTTGACGAGTGATTGTATACAAAGGTCGATGTTTTCTTTTGTAGGAATTCTTCGTTTTTCCATAACGGAAACGATTCCACACGCATCATGTTCTGCATTTTTATAATTCCGAAATAAAGACGGTGTCCATTTATTTTTTTTATTGAGCATCCGTCAATCCCCCCTCTGGAAAATGAATTTTGAATAATCTTACTATTTAAGGCGTAAGTAGCCTTGTATACAGGGATAGTAAGGATATAAAAGAATATAAAACAGATAATTATGAATAATCATACTATTAATGAGGGATTTATGAAATAGAAAAAAGGAAAAAAGAAAGGTTGCTTTCTTTTTTCCTTTTAATTATAGGGGTTATTTATTGTCTGCTAAAGCAGCAAATGCTCTGCCGACAGCTTCAATTGTATACTCGATATCTTCTTTTGTATGTTCTGTCGTTAAGAACCATGCTTCATACTTAGAAGGTGCTAAATTAATACCTTCTTGAAGCATTAGCTTGAAGAATCTACCGAACATTTCCCCATCTGTATTTTTGGCTGCATCGTAATCTTCAATTGTATTTGTCGTGAAGTATACAGTTAATGCACCTTTTAGACGGTTTACTGTAATATCGATGTTATGTTTTGTAGCTTGTTCTAAAATTCCTTTTTCAAGCATTGCGCCAAGTGCATCTAATTTCTCGTATACGCCTTCTTGTTGAAGTACTTCAAGGCATGCAATACCGGATGCCATAGAAGCAGGGTTCCCGGCCATTGTACCAGCTTGGTATGCAGGGCCGAGCGGAGCAACTTGTTCCATAATTTCTTTCTTACCCCCGTAAGCGCCAATTGGAAGGCCACCGCCGATAACTTTACCAAGTGCTGTTAAATCTGGTGTTACACCAAGTAAGTCTTGAGCACCACCGTACATAAAGCGGAAAGCAGTAATAACTTCATCATAAATTACTAATGCGCCAGCTTCATGGACAAGCTCATTTACTTTCTCAAGGAATCCAGGTTTAGGCTCTACGATACCGAAGTTTCCAACGATTGGTTCTACAAGGATAGCTGCTACTTCATGTCCCCATTTATCTAAAGCTTCTTTTAACGTTTCTACATTATTAAAGGGAACGGTAATAACTTCTTGTGCAATACTTTGTGGCACACCAGCTGAATCAGGAGTTCCCAGAGTAGAAGGACCAGAGCCAGCTGCTACAAGTACTAAATCGGAATGACCGTGGTAACAACCAGCGAATTTCATAATTTTTGTGCGACCAGTGTAAGCGCGGGCAACACGAATGGTTGTCATAACGGATTCTGTACCAGAGTTTACGAAGCGGACTTTATCTAATGCGGGCATTGCTTCTTTTAACATTTTTGCAAATTTTACTTCTAGTGCTGTTGGCGTTCCGTATAGTACACCATTTTCAGCAGCTGTTGTAATTGCTTTTGTTATATGCGGGTGAGCATGTCCAGTAATAATAGGACCGTATGCTGCTAAATAATCGATATATTTATTTCCATCTACATCCCAGAAATAAGCACCTTTTCCGCGTTCCATCGCAACCGGAGAACCGCCTCCAACTGCTTTGAAAGAACGGGAAGGACTGTTAACACCACCAACGATATGTTCTAAAGCTTCCTTATGTAACGCTTCTGATTTTGTGAAATTCACTTCAATTCATCTCCTTACAAAAATCTATGTATTATTCTAACATGTTTTTTGAAAAGACGTATTGTTTGTGATAGAAGGAGCAGTTGGGTAAACTATTCGTTGTGACATTTAGGAAGGGGGTCCGATTATGAAATCGGTAATTGAGGTACAAGGGTTACGTAAAGAGTTTACAGCCTATTCAAGTCGTCCGGGATTAAAGGGTGCATTTCGCGATTTATTAAATCGTAATTATAAAATAGTACCAGCAGTAAATGATGTTTCTTTTACTGTGAAGCAAGGTGAAATGGTCGGTTATATTGGTGAGAATGGTGCTGGTAAATCAACGACAATTAAAATGCTTACAGGGATTTTGACTCCGACATCAGGACAAATTACAGTGAATGGAATGAATCCGCACAAACAGAGAGAAGAATTTGTAAGAACAATTGGTGTTGTGTTTGGTCAGCGTTCACAGCTTTGGTGGGATATTGCTGTACAAGAATCATTTCGTTTATTGAAGAAAGTGTACGGTGTATCAGACGCTCAGTATAAGGAACATATGGAACATGTTATTGAAACGTTAGATATCGGTCCTTTATTAGATAAACCGGTACGAAAATTATCTCTTGGTCAAAGAATGCGTTGTGAACTAGCAGCGGCGTTAATTCATAATCCGCCATTATTATTTTTAGATGAGCCAACAATTGGACTTGATGTTCTTGTGAAATTGAAAATACGAGAATTTTTAAAAGAGATGAATGAACGTTATAAAACAACAATTTTATTAACGACGCATGATATTACTGATATTGAAGCTTTATGTGAACGCGTCATCATGCTTGATGAAGGAAATATTATGTATGACGGATCTTTAGATAATCTTCGTACGCAGTGGGGAGTAGAGAAGGAAATACATTTTCAGTTTGTTGCCCCAGTTTCATACCAGGAGTTATCAATGGTTATGCCAGATAGTCATGTTGCTTGGTCAAAGGCAAAAGAAGAGAACGCTTGGGTGGCAAAAATACCGAATGAAGAAGTTATCATTTCTATGTTGATTTCTAAAGTAGTACAGGCCTTTCAAATTAAAGATTTGAAAATTAACGAAGTGTCTACAGAGGAAATTATTCGTAACATTTATGAAGAAGGTATTATGCATGGGTAAGTATATTGAAATGATTCGAATTCGCTTTTTAATGATGCTTGCTTATCGTACAAATTATTACAGCGGGATTTTAATTTATACGATTAACATTGGTGCGTATTATTTTTTATGGCAAGCAATTTATAGCGGGAAAGAAAATATTGAAAGTTTATCTATTTCACAAATGACTACGTATATTGCAATCGCATGGATGGCACGTGCTTTTTATTTCAATAATATAGATAGAGAAATTGCGATGGAAATTCAAGAAGGGCGTGTGGCGGTAGAGCTAATTCGTCCGTATAACTATTTAGGTATGAAAGTTATGCAAGGGCTTGGAGAAGGGATATTTCGTTTTGCTTTCTTTTCAATTCCAGGTATGGTTATGGTTACGTTATTATTTTCATTACAAATTACAACGAATTTTCAAACGTGGTTATATTTCTTCTTATCTTTAATATTTAGTTTTATCATTAATACACAAATAAATTTAATGACAGGAATGCTTACATTCTTCTTATTTAATAATAGTGGAATTATGTATGCGAAACGTGTTGTTATCGATTTATTTTCTGGTCTATTATTACCGATTAGTTTTTATCCGTTATGGGCCCAAAAAGCAATGGTGTTTTTACCGTTTCAAGCAATTAGTTATATTCCGAGTATGATTTTCTCTGAAGGTATACAAGGGAGTAAGTTATATGAAGCTTTATTATTTCAAATGATTTGGGCAATTATACTTATTATTCCAATTGTACTGATGTGGAAAACGGCGAGAAAACGTCTAATCGTACAAGGGGGATGATGAGATGATGTATATAAAATTATTTTTGCAATATGCAAGTCAATATATAAAAACAAAATTGGAGTATCGTGGCGATTTTATCGTCGGATTACTTTCAGATTTATCACTACAAGCTGTTAATTTAATCTTCATTCTTGTTGTGTTTGGACATACCCAAGCACTAAAAGGGTGGAGCCGAGAAGAAATAATCTTTATTTACGGTTTCTTTTTAGTACCGTTTGCCATTTTTTCAGCTTTCTTTAATATATGGGACTTTAATGATCGTTACATTATTAAAGGAGAAATGGACCGTATATTAACGAGACCGATCCATAGTTTGTTTCAAATTATATTAGAAAGAATGGAACTCGAATCTTTAATTGGAGCGATTACAGGAATTATTGTAATGGGATATGCAGCAGTAGAATTACAGTTATCTTTTTACTGGTATGATTTCTTCTTATTCCTACTAATGGTAGGGGGAGGGGCGCTTGTGTATGGCGGGATATTTGTTACGCTTGCAAGCCTTGGATTTTGGTCGGATGCGAAAAGTTCGATTATGCCGCTTATGTATAACATAGGGAATTATGGACGCTATCCTGTTGATATTTATAACCGCGTTATTCGCTTTGTTTTAACGTTTGTTTTACCGTTTGCGTTTGTGGGGGTATATCCAGCAGCATACTTTTTAAGGAAAACAGAGTGGAATAGCTATGCTTTTGCGACACCATTTGTTGGTATTATCTGTTTTACTATTGCAATTACCCTTTGGAATCAAGGGGTCAAACGATATCGCGGTGCAGGAAATTAATTATAGAAGCTTGTTCGCTTCTAAGGGATAAATCAGCTATAGTCCTCATACATATAAAACGAGGTGGAGGACATGTTATGGGGATTTATTCTATTAATTGCAGCAATCGCTATTTTGAGAAGTGTCCAATTATTATGGAGTTCATATTCAGATTCTAGGCGTTTCTTTTCGCTGTATAATTTAGCCTCCTTATTTTTAATTTATACAACGGTACTGATTGCGTTTGGGTTAAGTTATGTTGTATTAGAGGAAATGGGTTTTGCAGTTTTGAAAGAAGATGGAGAAAGCTTGCATGCCCAATCTTTTCAACTTGTAGAAATTTGCTTGTATTTTAGCGCAGTTACTTTATTGTCCGTTGGGTACGGTGATATAGCTCCGATTGGAATAGGGAGATGGATTGCAATTGCAGAAGCACTAATTGGATATACATTACCGTTTGCTTTTGTAATGAGATCTGTAATAGAAAATGAAAAATAAGATAGCATTTGATATAGTAAAAGAAAAGAGTAGGAGTGATAACAATGATCACAGTAGGAGAAATGGCTCCAGAATTTACATTAGAGGGAAGTAACGGGGAACAAGTTCGCTTAGCTGATTTTCGTGGTAAAAATGTAGTTCTATATTTTTATCCGAAAGATATGACTCCAGGGTGTACAACTGAAGCATGTGATTTTCGAGATGCATATGGATTATTTCAAGAGAAAGATACAGTTATTCTTGGTGTAAGCCCTGATTCAGCGAACAGACATCTGAAATTTATTGAGAAGCATGAGCTTCCATTTGTACTTTTAGTAGATGAAGATCATAAGGTAGCAGAATTGTACGATGTTTGGAAATTGAAAAAGAACTTTGGGAAAGAGTACATGGGAATCGAGCGTTCTACATTCCTTATTAATAAAGATGGTGAGCTTGTAAAAGAATGGCGTAAAGTGAAAGTGAAAGGACATATTGAGGATGTTCTTTCTTATATAAAGTAAATTCATTGTGGAGATAAAATATATAGAAGTAAGGCGAGTGTCTATACATATTTTATCGTCTTACATAAAGTGAAGTGTAGGGCATACCTCCTCAGATGATAGTATTCCAAGTGCGATTATGTCGCACTTTTTTTCTATGTAAATGTATAGAAAATGGGGAAAGATATATAAGAATAAGGCTATATACAAAAATAAACCACATACTTATAGTAGAAATATTGACGATTTATAAGAAAAGGAGTACACTCTTTATAAGAATTATAAAATAATAATCCGTATAGAATCGGGGTGCATGACGGTGGTCAAAGAAGAATTAAAAGAAGCGCTAGAAATGCTGAAAAATACGGGTGTACGCATTACTCCACAGCGTCATGCTATTTTAGAGTACCTTGTGGAATCTATGACGCACCCAACAGCGGATGACATTTATAAAGCATTAGAAGGTAAGTTTCCAAATATGAGTGTTGCAACTGTCTATAATAACTTACGTGTATTTAAAGAGGTTGGACTTGTAAAGGAATTAACTTATGGAGACGCTTCAAGTAGATTTGATTATGTTACAAGTCAACATTATCATGTGATTTGCGAAAAATGTGGTAAGATTGTTGATTTTCCTTATGGAGGTTTGGAACAGCTTGAAGAGGAAGCTGCGAAAACGACAGGCTTCGTTATTAATAGTCATCGCTTAGAAATTTATGGCGTTTGTCCAGAGTGTCATAAGGCGTAATATATAATAAAGAAAGAGGGTGACGATTACGTCACCCTCTTTCTTTATTATATGGAGATGAAAAAATACTGATCAAAGTGAAAACACGTGTTACCCTTTATAGCTTTTTTTATTGTACTTCTCATCAAATTCTTTTCCTTCTAAACTCGGATCGAGTGTTAAAGGTTGGTTGCAATGCATACATGCGTCGACACGACCGAGCATTTTTGTTGGCTTATCGCAGCTTGGACAAATAATTTGTACAGTTTTAGTGGATAACATACCAATCCAAAAGTAAACGACAGTACTAGCGATAACAGCTAAAAAGCCAACCATCATAAATGTTGTCATAATAATAATGTTGTCACGGAAAAAAACTCCTAAGTATGCAATGAAGAGACCGATAAATACTAAACTTAATGCAAAGGTCCGAATTTTATTGATTTTGTTCGAATATTTAATGCCCATTCCCACCACACTCCTATAATAATAATATAACACAAAAATCAGAATTTTCATTCTCGTATAAACCTAGTGAAATGATAAGGTGTAAAATAGGAAGGCGTATAGCCATGTAAAAAGAATAAATGGGGAGATAGAATGTTATCGTTCAAGTGTTTTTAAAGTTTTTAACGGGATGTGAAATTTTTTTTGGAAAAGTATTGACCCTATATATACTGCATGATATATTAATAAACGTCGCTGATGCGGAAACGCAGAAAACGACAAAAAAGAAAATGAAAAACTTAGTTGACATCGAAAAACGAAGATGTTAACATAAGGAAGTCGCAAATG